>CBDUHU010000286.1:0-5395 GCA_965366725.1 uncultured Kangiellaceae bacterium | reverse complement strand
GATATTTATTATGAGAACTTTTGATAAATTACTGTCAGCAATATTTCCCGGCCAGGGAAAGGAGTTCTCGTGCCTGCCTGCTGGTCATAATTAAAGCTTCTGCTTCTCAAAAGATCGAGTGACTATTGGTTTCAATATTATTTGAAGCCAATCATATATATTATAAAAAGGAAAAAATCATGAAACTCGATAAATTAAGAAATATTGGTATTATTGCTCACGTTGATGCAGGTAAAACAACTTTTACTGAACGGGTTCTATTTGCAGGTGGTGAAACACACGATATTGGAAATGTTGATAGTGGAAATACGACAACTGATTCTAGTGCTCAAGAAAAAGCTAAAGGTATTACTATCAGCAGTGCTGCTGTTTCCATCAATTGGAGTGATACTAGAATTAACATTATTGATACACCAGGACATATTGATTTTCACGTAGAAGTTCATCGTTCTCTTCGTGTGCTTGATGGTGCAGTGGTCGTATTTGATAGTGTTGCTGGAGTTGAATCTCAATCAGAATCAAATTGGCGGTTAGCTGATCAATACGGTGTGCCAAGAATTGCTTTGGTGAATAAAATGGACAGAGTTGGTGCTGATTTTGATAACGTTCTTGAAATGATTGAGAGTCGGCTCAATGCAAACCCAGTAGCAGTTCAGATGCCAATAGGAGTAGAAGATGGCTTCCAGGGAGTTATCGATCTTGTAGCGATGAATGCTATAATTTGGCCAGACGAAAAATCTATGGAGTTTGAAGTTACAGATATTCCCGATGAACTTAAGTCTAGGGCTGCCGAATACAGAGACTATCTTGAAGCTCAATTAGTTGAACTTGATGATGAAGTTATGATGGATTGGCTTACTAATGAACGAATTGATAATCATGTGTTATCGGAGCTTTTACGGAAAGCGACCTTATCGGGATATTGTATTCCTGTTATGTGTGCTTCGGCTTACAAAAACAAGGGAGTACAACCTGTATTGGATGCAGTTAAAAGTTACCTACCATCTCCAATTGATGCTAAATCGGTAGAAGCTTTGAATTTATCAAATGAAAAAAGTATTGACGTGATAGCGGATGTTGATGCAACCATGTCTGCACTTGCTTTCAAGGTGGTCAATGACCAACATGGTAGTTTAACTTATATTCGAGTTTATAGTGGAACGCTGAGAACAGGCGATAAAGTGTTTAATTCCTCTAAAGGAAAAATTGAACGGATTGGACGCATGTATCAAATGCAAGCGGAAACTCGTATTGCTAGAGATGTTGTTTTTGCTGGTGAGATTGTGGCGCTTGTTGGACTAAAGAACACCTCAACGGGTGACTCTTTATGTTCCCAAGATAGGCCTTTGCTTTTAGAGCGTATAGAAATTCCTAAATCTGTGATTGATATTGTTGTTGAAGCAAAATCTCGGGAAGATGAGGCAAAGCTGTCACAAGCACTTGATAAGATGTTGAAAGAAGATCCGAGTTTGAAAATGCATGTTAATGATGTTGGACAAACGGTATTATCGGGCTTAGGTGAACTACACCTGGAAATAGTTGTAGATAAACTTAAAACTGATTTTGATGTTTCGGCTCAGATTGGACAACCACAAGTTGCTTATCGAGAATCGCTAACTGAGTCTTGTGATATTGTTTATAAACACAAGAAACAGGGAGGAGGGCCGGGACAGTATGCAGTCGTTCATTTATCGTTTTCTCCAATTAAGGGGGATGAAATTGAATTCGACAGTCAGGTTGTTGGTGCGTCTATTCCTAAGGAATTTATTCCGGGAGTGGAAAAAGGAATTAGAGAAGCTGCCAAAAGTGGTGTAATCGCGGGTTATTCTTGTGGAGGTTTTCGCGCAGTATTGACTGATGGTGAAGCACACGAAAATGACTCTTCGTTGTTAGCATTTCAAATTGCTGCAAAAGAAGCGTTTAAACAGGCTGCACTTCAAATGCATCCCGTTTTAATGGAGCCCATGATGAATGTTGAAGTTGTGACATCACAAGAATATATTGGTGACTGTATTGGCGATCTATCTAAGCGTAGGGGATTGGTTTCTGAACAAGAGATGAGAGCTTCAAATGTTGTCATTTCGGCTTCTGTACCTTTATCAGCTATGTTTGGGTATATTGGTACACTTCGTTCACTAACTGCTGGTAGAGCTAGTTTTTCAATGACTTTTGATAAATATGCTGAGGTACCTGAGCGAATAAAAGATAAAATTATTGGAGGTAAATAATATAAAGGGAAAGCTTAGGTTTTCCCTTTATATGTTACATTCAAAATAACTAAAAAATAATTAATAAGAATCATCAAATCCGCTAGACTGAGTTAAATTTTATTACCGAAACAGAATAATGAAAATTCAATTGCTAAGTGACTTGCACATAGAGTTCGAGTATTACGCTTATCCTAAGGCGGATGCGGACGTTGTTGTCCTGGCTGGTGATATACATACCAAAGACCGAGGAGTGAAATGGGCTTTGGAAGAAATTAAAGATAAACCTGTTATCTATGTGTTGGGCAATCATGACTTTTATGGCAAGGCTTATCCCAAGTTAGTCGACTCAGTTAAAGCTCTAACAAAAGATAGCAATATTCATGTTCTAGAGAATGATCTGGTTACTATTGATGGTGTCAATTTCCTGGGAGCTACTTTATGGACTAATTTCGAGCTATTTGGTGATGCAAGAGTCTCTGGATACGAGTGTCAGCAGGTTATGAGTGATTATAAGAAAATTAAACGAGCGCCTGATTTTGCTAAGCTTCGCTCTATTGATACTGCGGTAATACATCGTCGTTCCGTTAAATGGATGGAGCGTACACTTGAAGAGCACCAAGGTGAAACTAATGTGGTTGTTACTCATCATGGCCCTTCGCTTAAATCAGTGCCTGAAATGTATCTTAATGATGTGACAACAGCGGCCTATGTTTCCAATTTGGAGGAGTTGATAGTGCGGCATAAACCAAATTATTGGATGCATGGCCATTTGCATAGTAGTAGTGACTACATGGTTGGTGGTTGTCGAGTACTTTGTAACCCTAAGGGTTATCCAGAAAGTATAAATTCTGACTACAGGTCTGATTTTTGTTTAGAAATTTAGGTCAGTTATGAACGTCAAATCCCAGCAAGTACTTGAGCTTGAAGTATAAAGTAGGCACAATCCATGACGCTAGGGGCTCCCTAGATCAAATACTCCAGAATAAGAAAACAATATCAAAAGGAAGTGAAAATGAAAAAATTCGCACTAATGCTTCTATTATCGCTCTTTTCGATAAACAGCATAGCTAATACTCTGACGCAAAAAGACTCTATCGAGAGTGAAATTATTAGCTATCAACTCGCGATTTATTTAATTCCTGGTCAGAGTGAAAGCATAGAAAAACATGCTGTGGCAGTGCTCAATAAGAATTTTCCAAAATACAAATTAGTGAAAAACTTTAAAAAAGACGAGACTGAGATACAGGTTAACTTCCAATTATTAAATAATGCACAAGAGAGCTACGCTCCTCCCTCTATTCAGATGATAGGCTATTTTGGTCGTGGCTTAACTAAAGAGCAGGCAAACGAAATCCAACCCATACAAGATGTTTTGTTAATTACCGTCGCGTATGGTATCAATAATAGATGGCAGAAATTGCAGTCAACCCAATTGTTAGTATCTAAGATAGCGGATAGTTACGAGGGCTATATTTGGGACGAAGAAACTAGAGAAATTTTTACAAAGGAAGAATATAAGAAAAGGAGATTCTTTGAGCCAAACCAAGGTGCGCCCTCAGTAGTATTACATACCGTTATTCACTCATATCCAAATGGAGAGTATGTCAGGGCTATATCGCTTGGTATGGCAAAGTTTGGGCTACCGGATATAGCCGTTAGCGAATTCTCATGGTCTGATAATAGAAGAATCGGAAACAGTATTATTGCTATTTCACAACTATTAGTTGAAGGGCACCGGTTAAACAAAGAAGGCGAATTTACTTTAGATTTAACTCAAATCAAACAGGAAGAATACAAAGCCAAACTAAAGGATCTCGTTTTAGAGAATGCAACTTTTAAGGGAAAACATAAATTTTCTATAGTTGAGCCTGAAGAGGGCGATCCGAACAACCTTATACTGGAACCCATTTTCGACCATGATGATGCTGAGTCAAAGCAGGAAAAGCAAGAGTTGTTCTTAAGTAGCATCTTTGGCTCAAAGGACGAAATTAGCTACATAAAGCACAATGAAGAATTATTGAAGGCGAGCCAGAGAGCAAAAGAGAAATTACCTAAACTTCAACAGGATTTTAAGAAAGGATTCGAGCCTGGCGAATACATTCTACTAAAGGCACCTTTTAAAACTCCCGATGATGGAAATGAATGGATGTGGGTAGAAGTAATTACCTGGGAAGAAAATAGAATAAAAGGTATGCTTAAAAACGATCCTTATCATATACCTAATTTAAAAGCTGGAGCCATAGTTGATATTGCTCAAGACCGTGTTTTTGACTATATTCGTTATTTTGCAAACGGAAAATCTGAAGGCAACGAAACTGGCGAGATCATCGCAAAGTTTGAAGAAAAATGAAAAATAGAAAAATATCAAGAATAGAAAATGATGTTCAGGATCGCAGCTGTGAAGCCTGGCTGAAACTATGTGAATATGTCGATAAAGTTGCTGAGAGCGGTAAATCGGAGTTTTCCCCTGGAGACGAATTAGGCCCAGAGTTATTTTCTCAAATTCACACGCTACCAGAATCAATTGCCAAACTGACTAAAGTTAGGAAGATGTGGCTTTATGGCAGTCAGCTTAAACGCATTCCTCCTGAAATAGGTGAAATGAAAAGCTTAGAATATTTCGACCCATACACATCTTATGATTTACATTGGTTTCCATATGAAATTACTCATTGCAAGAAGTTAAAGGATAGCCGTGTCAGCACTCGAGCACTATTTGGAAATATTACAAACAGAATGGGATTTCCTTATCTTGGACATAATCCTGTGAGATATGCTGGTGATACTGTTAGCTGTAGTGTTTGTAAGAAAGAGTTAGCTTATGCTGAAATCTACCAGCTTTGGATTACACTTCGAGTGGGAACTGACGACTTACCATTGTTGGTTAATTCCTGTTCGGAAGAATGCACTAGTAATCTTCCTGAACCTCCATATTACTACGTCACAAGACCGCATAAAGGTGGGTCCAGGTTGCAACAACCAAAGATGGATGAAGAAGAAATTTGGGATATTTGCTTGCTAAATCAATCAAAGAAAAAAACTAGTAAATCCCCCAAATTATTTAGTCTAATAAGAAAAATCTGGGAAAAATAATGAAAATACCTCGATATTGGAACCAAGTATTCAGGCATGTGGAAGGTGTTAGCTTTCATAAAGATCATTTCAAAGCTAAAGATAACAACAGT
>CBDUHU010000285.1:0-5405 GCA_965366725.1 uncultured Kangiellaceae bacterium | reverse complement strand
TCCCGGAAACCCAATCACTATAGTTTTTGAGTACGGGTCTTAGCAGGCACAATAATGCGACAGAAAGGAGTGTAATAATCTGAATAGAAATAGAGTATATTCCTAACTGATTCCATAATGAAGTTTGTGGCTGAAGGTTTAAAAGTGTAAAAATGACAGCCAGTAATTCTGCGATCAATATAACCATAAAGACAGATTGTGCCTGACAGAAGTCAGGCAGAAAAAAATCATTGTCGTTGATAGTTTTGTTCTTACCGGGCATCTTTTTAGCTATCATGTTTTATTCGAGAAAGGAAGAATTTATACTCGAAATCAAAGGCTTAGTTATCAATTAACCATAGCACAATCACTCGTATTGGGAAATTATCTTTAGCGGAATAACCGACCTGATAGCCATTATAGGGAATAGACGGCATAAATTAACCCGACTGACTGAAAAGTGTATGGTATTTTCCGTTAACCGGAAGGTTTTAGCTAACGCTCAAAATCGGCTGTTTGATATGACAATATTTACATTGAATAACTGTTAGCTAAGTTGACGGATGACATTAGATACTGAATTTGGACTGTTCGAAGTTGATAGACCTGTTGAACCTAGAGTTTTGCGCACAAAACAAGTAGAGTTGGTGTTCTCTGAAAAATAACAGACTGCCTACCTCTAGGCTATCATATAGAAAATGGAGTTGTTCCAATGAAATCTTTTGCTGCGTTCTGGGTGGTTATACTCAGTTTTATATCGTTTTTGCCAATTGCGCAAGCGGAAAAAGATACTTCCGAAAAGCCTCGATGGGATGTCAACAATCCTCCCGGTGAAAACTATCAAGCTAATATTGATGTAACGGAAGGTACCTGGATGAATGTGACTGTCAGCCCTGATGGACAAACACTCGCATTTGATTTATTAGGTGATATTTATACCATTCCGGTAAAAGGTGGTACCGCCAGGTCTTTGACACATTCAATTGCCTGGGAAATGCAGCCGCAATTTAGTCCAGATGGAAAAATGATAGCATTTACTTCCGATGCTGGAGGTGGGGACAATATCTGGGTGATGAATGTTGACGGTAGTCAACCTCGTCAAGTTACCAAAGAGTCATTTCGTCTGCTTAATAGTCCAAGTTGGAGTCCTGATAGTCAATATATCGCAGCTCGTAAGCATTTTACTTCGCGTCGTTCTTTAGGTGCTGGCGAAATCTGGCTTTATCATGTTGCCGGCGGAACAGGTTTGCAACTGAACAAAAGACCTAATGACCAGAAAGATTTAGGTGAGCCTGCTTTTTCAAGTGATGGAGAAAAAGTCTATTTTTCCCGTGACTCTACGCCCGGTAAGGTATTTGAATATAGCAAGGATGCCAACAAAGTCATTTATGAGATTTTTTCGATTGAACGTAAGTCAGGTAAAGTAAAAAAAGAAGTATCTGGGTTTGGTGGAAGCGTTCGGCCAACACCATCACCTGATGGAAGATATCTCGCTTTTGTTCGCAGAATTAGAAACCAATCCAGTATTTTCCTGAAAGACCTTATCACCGGGCGAGAGTTCCCTATTTACCAGTCTCTTGATAGAGACATGCAGGAAACCTGGGCTATTCACGGTGTTTATCCGACTCTTGCATGGACTCCGGATAGTAAAGCGCTTTTCTTCTGGGCTGGTGGAAAGTTGCAACGTCTTGAAGCAGTTACCCAGGTCGCTAGCGAGATACCATTTCATGTTAAAACCACTAAGTCGATGAGAAAGGCGGTTAAATTTAAACATGATCCTGCTCCTTCAACATTTGAAACCCAGATGCTTCGTTGGGTACAAGTTAGCCCAAAGGGAGATCGCGCAGTGTTTCAAGCGTTGGGACAGTTATATACCAGGAAACTGCCTGATGGTAAGCCAGTTAGATTAACCAAGGCTAAAAATGAGTTTGAGTTTTATCCTTCTTTTTCAAGTGATGGAAAATGGATCGTTTATACAATCTGGAACGATCAAAATCAGGGAGCGGTGAAAAGGGTTAGAGCCAATGGTGGTAAAGGGAGAACGCTGAGCAAACAACCTGGAAAATATATTGCACCAAGATTTTCTCCAGACAATAGGAAGGTGGTATACCAGAAAACCACTGGCGGATGGTTATTATCCGGAGAATACGATCTGGCACCTGGAATTTATACTCTTGATGTTAAAGGCGGAGATGCATTGAGAGTTAGTGAAAGTGGAAGTGCACCATTTTTTGCCAAAGACAATTCGCGAGTTTATTTTAGTCAGAGTAGTGCAAAGTCTTCAAAACTGGTTAGTGTTAACCTTGCCGGGCATGATCTGATTGAACATGTCAGTACCAAATTTGCCACTGAGTTCAGTCTTTCTCCTGATGAAAGTCTGTTGGCTTTTAGAGAGCGTTATCAAGTATATATTGCACCTTTTACCCATGCTTCTAAAGCAATTAGCTTATCGCCTAAGAGTAAAAATCTACCTCTACTAAAGATTACAGGTGACGGTGGACAATATCTTTCATGGAGTGACTCCGGAAAGAGGATTAACTGGTCTCTGGGGAGTGAGTTATTTAGTCTGGAAGTACCAGAAGTTGCACTCTGGTCTAGTAATAAATCTAGTCTGGAAAGGGTTGTGACTCAACTTGGTTTTACCACTGAGCATGATCGCCCAAGTGGAAAAATCCTGTTAAGCGGAGCACAGGTTGTTACCATGCAAGGTGATAAAGTCTTGAGTGAAGGTGATATATTAATTAATGGTGATCGAATAGAAGCCATTGGTGAAGTTGGTAGCTTTACCGTTGCCGATAACACTAAAAAAATTAATTTGAAAGGAAAAACAATTATTCCCGGATTGATTGATGTTCACTGGCATGGTCGTCAGGGGCGTAATCAGCTAACGCCGCAACAAAACTGGTATAACCTGGCTTCTCTGGCACTTGGTGTAACTACTATACATGATCCTTCAAATAACACGGCCGAAATCTTTTCTGCCGCTGAATTAGCGCGTAATGGTAAAATTCTGGCACCAAGAATTTTCTCTACTGGTACTATTTTGTATGGTGCAGAGCATTTCTTCACTGCAGAAATCAATAGTCTGGAAGATGCAAGTCGGCACCTGAAGCGACTGAATGCACAAGGTGCATTTTCTGTAAAGAGCTATAATCAGCCGCGTAGAGATCAGAGACAGCAGGTACTAGAAGCAGCACGGGAAACTAAAATGATGGTAATGCCTGAGGGAGGGTCTACTTTTCAACATAATTTAACGATGATTGTTGATGGTCATACCGGGGTTGAACACTCAATTCCCCCAGCCATGGTCTATGAAGATGTTAAGCAGTTATGGTCACAAAGTGAAACTGGTTATACGCCAACCCTGGTAGTTGCTTACGGTGGGATCTGGGGAGAGAATTATTGGTATCAGCAAAGTGATGTCTGGAAGCACCCGTTACTATCAAAATATGTTCCCAAACATGTTTTATACCCACGTGCAATTCGTAGAACTATGGCGCCTGAACAGGATTATAACCACAAAAAAATAGCAACAGTTGCCGCTCAGCTTCAGGATCGAGGTGTTAAAGTACAGCTTGGTGCCCATGGACAGCGCGAAGGATTAGGCGCACATTGGGAAATGTGGATGTTTGCGCAAGGTGGAATGACGCCGCTAGAGGTTATCAGAGCTGCTACTCTTGATGGTGCAAAATACCTTGGAATGGAGCAGCATATTGGTTCTCTGGAAGTTGGCAAATTGGCTGATCTGGTTATACTGGACAGCAACCCTTTAGAAGATATTTATCAAACGGATCAGGTGAATATGGTAATGGTTAATGGTCGCTTGTATGATAGCCAAACCATGAATGAGCTAGGTAACTACTCAGTCAAACGCAAGAAAATGTATTTTGAGAAAGACTAGATTCTCAATTTTTCTGTTGAATGAATCTATCTGAAATTAGCAACAGCATTGTCCATGATAATGCTGTTTCTGCTACTACTTATTAATAAGCTTAATCTGTTTAGTTGGGTAATCAGTGACAATACAGACTAGTTATTTGGTGAAAATAATTGTAGTCTGAGAAACCCTCTTTTTCAGGTGCATATTTTTTGATGCGGTATTTGAGTTTTGTCATTATTTTTTTACTCGCTGGTTGTGTCAGTAACCGTTCTGTATCTCCTGAACAAGCAGCTCTGCAGTTTTGTCCGGCCTTTGCAAATACCGAATGGGAGCCTCTGACACAACTAATTACCGATTTGCAAAGTTTGATAGACAAGCAAAAATTTGCAGTTAAAGAAAATGATCAGACACATTGGTTTAAAGGCAATAAGAATTACCTTGGTCTATGCATTGTTCCTGTTAGAACATCAAGGGCGACGGTTCCAGGGTGTAATACTGCTTATGCAACTTATAAAAAGAAAGATAATCACTGGAAATTGATGGAGCAAAAAGTGACTATTTGTCCTGGATAAATAATTAAAATCTATCAGTAAACAATTTTGACATAGCGTGTGATTCAGATGACAATAATACGTGTACTCGTTTTATCAGGCCGAAATGAATGTTAGAACTAAAACCGAATTGTGAAAATTGTGCATGCGAGTTGCCACCAGAGTCCGATATCGCAATGATATGTTCTTATGAATGTACTTTCTGTCGGGTATGTGTTGAAGAGGTATTGAGCAACGTATGTCCCAATTGTGGCGGCGGATTTTGTCAAAGACCAGTAAGACCGAAGAAAGAATGGGTTAAGAATGTTTCATTATCAAAACAGCCTGCGTCGGACAAGTCAACAATTCAACCAGTCGATACAAATGTTCATGCTCAGTTTTGTCAGTCGATACAATCAATACCCCCTAATCAACGTTAGTAATAATAAGAGAATTTTATGAAAAATTTTATCAAGGTAAGTTTGGCTGCTTTAACTTTTAGTTTAATCGCTGGGTGTGCGCCAGAAGTGGGATCAGCACGCTGGTGTAAAATGATGGATGATAAAGATAAAGGCGACTGGACATTGACGGAAGGTAAAGACTATGTCAAACACTGTGTTGTAAATAGAAAAGAAGACTAGTCGCCAGGTTGTTTAACATCCAGTTAACGAAGGGCTATTACTAATGCAGTCATTTTATTGGTTTGATTTTGAGACTTTTGGGATAAATCCTGCCAGGGATAGACCATCACAGTTTGCAGGAATTAGAACTGATAGTGATTTTAAAATTATTGACGAACCGCTCAATATTTATTGCAAACCTGCGGATGATTTTCTTCCTCATCCAGAAGCTTGCCTGGTTACTGGTATTACACCTCAAAAAGCATTAGACGAAGGGATCTGTGAAAGAGATTTTTTTCGCCAGATATATCTTGAGCTTTCAACTGCACAAACCTGTGCTGTTGGTTACAATAATATTCGCTTTGATGATGAAGTCATTCGGTTTGGATTATATCG
>CBDUHU010000284.1:0-5472 GCA_965366725.1 uncultured Kangiellaceae bacterium | reverse complement strand
ATTATCATTAAAACGCAGCATCACTTTTCCATCTTCGTGACTGCCTTTTTTGGTAGGGATCTCCTTTTCTGCCAAAAGTTCTATTATTTCGTCATAAACTTCTGATGAAACGGCACCACCTTTTTCTCCGCTAATTTGCAAAGCAAAGTCTTCACCGTACATATTAGGTAAGGCGTATAAAATGCCTAGCGCTAGTAATATTGCCAACATGACATACTTCCACGCAGGATAAGTATTAATTGGTCTCATTGTTTGTTGGTTTGAAAACATAATTAAAGATGCCGTTTCTGATGTTAGATAAATGGAATTGCCATAAAAACCGTGATTAACCCTGAAAATGGATTATTCATTAACGGCTTTAATTGTTCCTTTTGGCAAAGTCGCTGTAACCGCTTGTTTTTGAAACTTCATTTCCACATTATTACCAACGTTAAGAACAACAAAGTTATCAGTAAGCTTACTCACTTTACCTAAGATCCCGCCACTGGTGACCACTTCATCACCTTTCTGGATCGCACTTAGCATATTTTTATGCTCTTTCTGACGCTTGCTCTGTGGTCTAATTAGCAAAAAATAGAACACAACGGCAAAAAGAACCATCATGATAATAGAACTCATGCCATTTGAAGGTCCGGCAGCTGGTTCTGCAGCCATAGCTGTACTGATAAACATATTAATCCCCTTTTAAACTACTTTTATATGACGTTTTGCTCTCAATCCAGGCTTTAACGTCTATTCAATATCACAAGGCTGGAACTTCCAGACCACGTGCACGATAAAATTTTTCGACAAAGTCGCACAATGTACCTGTTTCTATGGCTTCACGCAAATCCTTCATCAGTTGTTGATAATAATGAAGGTTGTGAATTGTCGCTAATTCGGCACCAAACATCTCTCCACACTTATCCAGATGATGTAAGTATGCCCGGCTATAATTTTTGCAGGTATAACAGCTACAATTGTCATCAACAGGTCCAATATCCTTTTTATTGGGACTATTTCTCAATCTTACAACACCTGTCGATGTGAAAAGATGTCCGTTGCGCGCATTTCTGGTTGGCATTACACAATCAAACATATCAACACCGCGCCTAACCGCTTCAACTATGTCTTCGGGTTTACCAACGCCCATCAGGTACCTTGGTTTATCTTTTGGCATATCCGGAGTCAGATGATCCAGCACTAATTTCATTTCTTCTTTAGATTCACCAACTGATAAACCACCAATTGCATAACCATCAAAGCCAACCTGCTCCAACCCTTGGAGAGATTCTTTTCTGAGTTCAGGATACATTCCACCCTGAACGATACCAAACAACGCTGCGGAGCTATCACCGTGCGCTTCTCTTGAACGTTTTGCCCAGCGCAAACTGAGTTGCATTGACTCATTAGCCTGCTCTACAGTCGCTGGATATGGCGTACATTCATCAAAAATCATGACGATATCCGAACCAAGGGCTCGCTGAACCTCCATTGACTCCTCTGGCCCTAAAAACACTTTATCGCCATTAACAGGGGAACGAAAGGTCACTCCTTCCTCTGTGATTTTTCTGAGTTCTCCCAGACTAAATACCTGAAAGCCTCCAGAGTCAGTTAATATAGGCCCTTGCCATTGCATAAAGTCGTGTAAATCACCGTGCATAGCAACCACTTCTGTACCCGGACGCAGCATCAGATGAAAGGTATTTCCAAGTATTATTTCTGCACCAGTATCTTTTACCCGTTCAGGGGACATGCCTTTGACTGAACCATAGGTACCGACCGGCATAAACGCAGGGGTATTAATTGTTCCTCTGGCAAACTCAAGTTGTCCTCTTCGAGCCTGTCCATCAGTCGCATTCAAGGTAAATTTCATGTTCTTTCTCTCTTTTCCAATCGATTCACAGCGTAGATTTTCGACAATCCACAGTTAACTCGAACCAATTTTTGATAATGGCTAAATCGAATATTCACTTCTTTCGATGACTGATAAACATTGCGTCACCATAAGAGAAGAAGCGATATTTCTGCTCGACGGCATATTGATAAGCATCGAGCATAAAATCTTTTCCAGCAAAGGCGCTCACCAACATTAACAATGTCGATTCCGACAGATGAAAATTGGTAATTAACGCATCAACCGCTTTAAATTGATATCCGGGGTATATAAAGATATCGGTTTCCCCACAGGAAGCCTCAAGCTCTCCTGATACTGCGGCAGACTCGAGACATCTGACCGATGTAGTACCGACTGCGATCACTCGACCGCCTCTTTTTCGAGTCTGTTGAATAAGATCTACCACAGATTGAGGCACTTCAAACCACTCAGAATGCATTTGATGTTCGAGAATATTATCAACTCGCACCGGAGAAAAAGTTCCCGCGCCAACATGTAAAGTAACAAAATCCATAGCCACTTTTTTAGCTTTTAGCCGGGCCATCAATTCTTGATCAAAATGCAATCCCGCAGTAGGCGCCGCTACAGCTCCTTTCTTTTGCGCATAAACCGTTTGATACCTTTCCCTGTCAAAATCTTCAGCAGCTCTCTGAATATAAGGCGGAAGCGGCATGGAACCGTATTTCTCCACTAACTCGAACAAAGGGGTGCTAGCAAGGCACTCGAGTCTGAAGAAAGAATTTTCACGGCCACAAACTTTCAATTTAAAGTCTTCAGATACACTGATAATTGTCCCTGGTTTGGCTACATTACTGGCCCTTAGCTGGGCGATACACTGATCATTCGTTGCTCCCGGGATCACTCTTTCAAGCAGAATTTCAACTTTACCACCGCTTTCTTTTGTTCCAAACAAACGTGCAGGAATGACCCTGGTATTATTAAAAATCAGGCAATCTTCCGGTTGAATAGAATCAATGATATCAACGAAGCGCTTATCTTCGCGTCGGCCAGTCATTGGTTCTAATTCCAATAGTTTACTCTGTACTCTTTCCTTGCACGGCTCATTGGCAATTAATGAGTCAGGTAAATCAAAATGAAAGTCTTGTTTGCGCATAATTTAAAATATCTGGGATCACTCAATATCAAGCAAAAAATCAAGTCGGCAATACTAACAGAATTTACTCATCAGGTAATCTGTAAAACATCGATAAATCGTGTATTATCAGCAATAATATCAATAAATTGCCTATTAGCTGGAGAAAATTTATGCGAACAATCAGTATACTGGTAACTGGATTTATCCTGCTGTTTTCACAAGTCATAACCGCCGACACAATGTCCTGCGATAAAAAGGTTTATAAAACCTTTTTATTAGTCGAAAAGTCAGCCCATCGAGTCACCAAGAGAAAGCCCGATATCAAACTACAACAGAGAATGGAGAGCTTTGAGATTAACTGTCCTTATCAGGTAGAGGCAGATTTAAATGGTGATAAACGTAATGACTGGGTGGGCATTGTATCGGAAAAAGGGAAATACTCACTTATAGCCTATATATCAGGTGCAATGAAGTATCAAATGATCAAACTAATAGACTATGAGTTTTTCCCGGAAGCGACTCATCTGGAAGTTATTGCAACCCAAGAACTCTCATTAATTAGCCAAAGGCCGCTTTTAAAGAAAATTCGAAATGCTCTGGTTATTAACACCATCGGAAAACTCTCACATGCCTACACCTGGAATGGGAAAACGATTGAGCACTATTATGCTTTTGAAAGCCAATACTATGGCGTTGATAGCGACGAAAAGCAGAACTTCAGATAGTCAGTGCTGAGTAACATAATGTAACAATCAATGCATAAGCGACTGCCAATATAACGCTATCACTTCAAATATCATATTAAGGCTCCCAAAAGGCCACTTCGCCTCGAGTTTGAGGCGAGCACTGCAACTGAATTTTATTATTCAGCAGAATTAACATGCCAGCTAATTTTGAAAATTGGCGATCTCAGAAAAGTAATTCAGAAAAAATAAAACCAACTATTTGATAGTTGGTTTTATTGGAGTAGATAAATTAATTGGCTTTGTTTAACAACTTGACCCGCCAGCCGGCCAACACCCTTTGCTACCCCAGGTTCTTTCACCTGTATGATTGATTGTTAGCTTTCCATCCTTACCAGCCATGCTACCGATAGGTTCAGCAGTGATGGTATAAGAATTAACATCAGAAACTAAACTCAAACTATAGTATGCACCAGTGCCGCCACTATCAACCGGAACATGGGCAACAAACACATCGGTAATACCGCCAACTTTATAGCTATAGTTATTGGTTCTCTGACGCTCCATCGCCTGGGCTGCGCGTAACAACGCAGCCATTCCGTCCGCTCTTTTTGACTTAATCACATACTGTTCATAGGACGGTAACGCAATTGCGGCAAGTACACCAACAATTGCTATAACTATCATTAACTCAATTAAAGTGAATCCACGAGTTTTAATCATTGTTGATCTCTCCACCTAACGCCCATTACACCAGGAGCTGGTTCAGGCACAAACGGAAGTGGGCATTGGTTACCAACACATAGCCAGGCATTAACGCCACCACCGTCTCCTAAGGTACCTTCCAGTAGAATTTGAGGAGATGGTGCAATTCCAGGAGTATCTAATGTAACACTTCGATCATCACCCGTCAGCGAATTATCTGAATCAACATCAACAAATGGCGTTCCATCTGCTATTTTCATACCGTACAACCTTGACTCACCGGCAACAACATTACAGGAGCTTCTACCCGCTGAAGGCGGAGTAAAGGTGGTAAATACCACAGCATTGTTAAAGGTCAATGAATTACTTAGCACTTTCTCTCCACTTCTAGGGAAGGTAATATACCAGCCGTTTTTAGGTGAGCTCTTATCATAAATGACTTCCGCGGCATCAGAAATTCCATTGTTGTCACTATCCCCAATAAGCAAGGTAACATCAACCAAATCTGAATTTGTTGGGCTAGAGGAATCAACGGTAGCGTCCATATCGAAAACACCTTTTAAAACACCTTCATCTTTAACTACATAAAAATGATCGGTAACTGTTTCATCAAGAGGATGTGCTCGATAACCAGAACCAACTGCAATCGCAATAAAATTACCTGTATCTAAACGAACCAATGAGACATCAGGCGCATTATAAAAACGTCGATTATTAACTGCGCCACCAACATCCTGTAAGTGTGCAATACGACCACCAGTAATCTTACCGCTTGAACCATCAACATCAAAACGGAAGATCTGAGCTTTGGTATCAGTCGCATAAAAGTGATCAACATATCCATCACCATCAATATCAAAAGCCGCAACTTCATTTGGCACTGCATTCATGGTGCTTAACGAGCCAGCCTCAGAATCTGATATGCCGGATGCATCGATTGCATCGCCTTTTTCCCACAGTAATTCACCAGTAAAGGCATCAAGAATATAAACATTCTTACCACGATCATCGACTTGTGATGCAGTACCTTCATCATCCTGCTTGGTACTATAGCCGCCGCCAATAATCATTACGGTTTCATGACCAGGGAAAATATTCATCTTCTTTATTAC
>CBDUHU010000283.1:0-5475 GCA_965366725.1 uncultured Kangiellaceae bacterium | reverse complement strand
AATCGAATATCCAGTCGACGATTAACAACTCTTTCATGAGTTCCCAGTAAATTCTCAATTGTAAACTGAATATCAATTTCACGGTCATGGCGACTAACTCGTTGTTCTGCATTGAGTATTCCAATAGTCTCAGCGACAAAACTTTTTAACTCTGGCTTACTTTGAGTTTCGACATAAGCATTAAGCCAACTTTCTGCAATATTCCAGCGACGCCCAACATCACCTTTAATATCAGCAAGTGCTCGTTGATAGTCATTCCATATATCATGAGTTTCCAGGTGAACTTTAAACTCATCATGAAGTCTGCGCGCATATTTTGTAGTTGAAAAACTAATATGATCGTTTGATAATTCTTCTGCCAGATACTCACTGGTATAGGTCAATAAAAAATCACCAAAGTGAAAGTGATACTTTTTATTGAACTCTGCTAGTTCTATTTTTATTTCATCACAAAGTAATTGGCGTGCTTTGCTATCACTAAAAACAGATAACATCTGGCGAGCATTTATTGCTCTGTGATGCCATAATTTCTGGGTTGAATAATCTTTACAGTTTGCCCAGTAAATACAACCAAAACCACGAACAAGCGGAGAATACTTAAATACACCAGCCGAATCATAAACGCTAACTAATCGACTTAATATCAATGCAGCATCATGATCATGAATTCCTTTTTCATAACCATCGCGATACAGGGTTGATGCAAACCCACTAACTAACTCAATCAGCAGTTCTTGTTTAACACTGGCCACAGCCAGCTCTTTCCATGACAGTGAACTCTGATTAAGTTGGGCCGCTCGTAAAATTGAATAGGCGAGATATTCTGCACGATATAAATGACTAGATTCTGATGGCAAAGCCATTGACCAGAATTCTGACAATTGTGATAGTTGTTTATCGACAATTAATTCTGAATAATCAGTACCAGTTAGACGAACAAATAACCCATCATCTTTAGGCAATAGCGTTAAATCCAGCTCTTGTCGATTAACTGAGAATTTGTGTTTTGGCCCCAACTTAATAACTTGACCACCCTGTTCATATAGGTCACTTTTATCACGAAGTGCACGTACCGACTGTGCTTTGACCGATTTAAGTCTGGCATCAAAATCCTCAGCACTAACAGTATCATTCGACAGGTTAAGCTGGTCTATAATTTCATGTAACTTATTGACCAGTGCATCTGAGGCAAAAAATGTATTCAGTTCATCCTGTTCAGACAGAGATTTAACCCTACGCTGAATGCTTTTAATAATTCTATTTCCAGCATCACTCAATGATTGAGCTTTACGTTGTTGTGCATCGAGTAAGCTTTGTTTATGTGTTTCAAAAGCTTCAAAAATTTCTTCACGTTTATTGATGATATCGTTGATAAATTCGTCATATTCACCAAATTCACCTTCCAATTCTTCTAACTGGATAATCAAACGAGCACTTTGTTCATCACATTTTTCAATGTTTGTTGCTCCACTCAGGGCATTATGAATACTTTGATTTAACAACTTGATACGTGCAGAAAATTGCGCGTTAGCCTCTTTACTTCCAAAAGATTTTCTTTGATGTTCAATTTCTGCTTTTTGTTGGTTTACCCGGCCATATAGCTCTGACACCTTGTCCACAATACTGGTTTGTTGCGTCGCATCTTCTACCTTAAGCGTTGCTAACATCTGTGAGATAAGATCAAGTCCCTGCGCGATTTTGTCAATCGCTTGAACGAGAGGCTTTAATTCAATATTGCTTTTAACCTTAATACTTTTTGATGCAATTGTTTCCAGTTCTGCATAATAACTTTTTAAGGCTTCATCAGAACTTAGAAATTCGATAGTTTGCCGATTAAGACCCACTTCAACTTGTTCAATTTTGACATCAAGTTGATCAATTTGCTCAGTATCGATGTAACGATATTGGCGTATAGTTGTCAAATGTCCTCTATGAAGCCTGATCTTATTCAACGCATCAACATAATCTTGTGGCGAATGCCAGCTTTCAGGATCAACCTGACGGTAAAGCTCCTCCTGCCTGGCAGTAGAATCAGATAGTGCTTTGTCAGACTCGCGCCTGATGCTTTCAACTTTATCGTATTCATCAATAACAGCTTCCGCCGTACCGGCAATCTGTCGAATTAATTCTGCAATAGAAACAAGTTCTGGCGCTTCTAACCAATAATAAGAGTCAAATAATTTACTACACCGTTTACTAAGTTCATTATAGTGATTGGAAGAGACTTCAGTTGATACAATACTTTTTGAAATAGCATATAATTCAGATATACCACGAACCAGATCGGCGTTACCTATTTTCCCATAAAAACTTTGTGAGGTCGGTTGCGTGCTTGCATACACGTCTGAAAAATATGGCGTCTGCCACATCTGTATCGGATGAACTC
The DNA here is from genome assembly GCA_965366725.1 of uncultured Kangiellaceae bacterium. GTDB lineage: Bacteria > Pseudomonadota > Gammaproteobacteria > Enterobacterales > Kangiellaceae > Aliikangiella. Next base: position 3,089 of record CBDUHU010000283.1, on the reverse strand, counting down.
TATTCGGTTCCTCATCTGCATAAAAAATAATCATGCGTCCATCCTCATAAAACCCATAACCGTGACCAGATAGTGGATTTTGTAAAGATTTGTTGATTAAATTATAAGGGTATAATGCAATAACATTTGAGTCTGGTTGATAGAAAACATAAAGAACATCTTCACCATTTGGTGCCCGCATTGTGCGTTTATAAACCAAGCCAGTTAGACTATCATCAAATGTTTTGTATTCTCCTGAAGTTAAATAGTAACCTCCGGGAAAAATTATCCCATGCCCTTCAGGCAATTGCTGGCAAGCATCACCAATTGCATCAATTCGTTGAATCCCCTGATTAATCTTATTAAAGACAAGATAGCGATATTGCTCCTCCTGGTAAGGCCTAATTTTTAACAAGATTAACTGTTCCAGATCACAAAAATAAAACTCTGCATCATCTAGCGACTGATTTTTTTCTAATACCGGTTCAGAATAGATCCCCAGTCCACTATCGGTATTATTTTCTACTTTAATCGTAATATCACCACGTAATGAATCAACAAATAGTGTATCAATTATGTTGATATGAGGGTTTCTACCGTCAACCACATCATCACGAATACACTCGGTCCATTCAAAATCCTGACTTTGTGGTAGCCGTATGTCTCTCTCGCCGCGATTATCAATATACTCAATCGACTCACCATTTGCCGACACCTGCCATCGAAAAACTCGAATGTCAGTTAACTTCTCTCCAATTTGAAATGATGCTAGAAGCTTGCCATCCTTATACACCAATTGAGACAGCCTGGTATTTTTATAATACGCATAGAGCTCAGTAAAATCGGTAACGAATTTTTGATCTGAAAGAAATGAATTTTCTGAACTAACAACCTTAAGTTCATAATCTTGGTCGGTCTTACGTAATTGATAAAGAGATAAAACATCTTCAATTTTAGTATCTTTTTTTAAACCAATAAAAACATTGTAACCAAACAGAATATAATTGCCGACAATCACCAAGTCCTTTGCCTGACAGTTATTTTCTGTCCTCAGTCTCATTCGACTCAAAACTTTCATTTCGGTAGAGCCGAACTCTTCTTGTCGCGCAGCGTTTAATTCCGCCACTTTTGATTCAAAAGATTCTCCCTGTTTTAATAATCTTTGACGAATAATTTCATAGGCACCACCTTCAGCCACGGCCTTATCAATGATGTCATTATGTTGATTAGAATTTGCCACGTAAATTTCCCTGTATAATTAAAACTAAGCTAGTTCAATGCCCCCTCTCACTCGGAGGCGTTAATCAAATTTATTAGCTTTCATCTCGATCAACTGGATTGGCATCAACAGGTAGTCGATTTGCTCCACCGAGTAATTTCTCCATCAATGCCTGAACAATTGGACTTTTCTCCATAAAACCGTTAACCGCATTACCTGCCCCCATTCCTTTTGACAGTTTATCAAAATAATCACCCTGACCACCGACGATATCAATATTGGCATTCTTCAGGGCTGCGGCAAGTACTTCTGCCTGGTCATTTGAAATTGCCTTATTAGCTTCAATTGATGCCATCACTTCTTGTAGATGGACATCCAGATTTAGCCTGAATTCTTCAAACTCTCTTGAGTCCTGATTCATATTATTCATCGCCGCAAATTTTTCAATTAAGGCATCAGCTTCAGCTTTTCCTTTTTCTCTTAAAACTTCAGCATTACTGATCCCAATTTCCTTAGTAGCAACTGCCTCAGCTCTTCCCAATTCTTCATTTCCGCGTGCCTCTGCAGTTAATTTTTCTTCCAACACCTTAGCTTCAGCTAGTCCTTCTTTTTCAGATGAAACCGCTTTGGCTTCCTGAACTCTTGCTTCGGCAACCCCTTCCTTCTCAAAAGCATCTGCTTTGGCTTCCATCACTTTGGCCTGAGCTAATCCGGATGCAGCCTGGGTAGCTTGTGTACCTTCAGCCAATTTTTTTTCTGCTTCTGATTTCTTTGAAGCCGCTTCCAATTCAGCCTGGGCAATCATATTTATTTCTCTGGCTTTAAAAGTGGCTTTCTTTTCATCAGCTTCAGCGCGTTTAACAGTGTGTACTAATTCTTCTTCTGCTGAGGCTTCCGCTGCCAGAATAACAACCTGTTTTTGGCGATCAGCTTCAGAAACCTGTTGAACTTCTTTAATTCTTTCTTCTTCTTCAGCAACTTTTTTCTCTACTGCAATACGCTCACTGATAGTTTGTGCAATAATCTTTTTTTCTTCTTCTAATGCCTTATCTTTGTCAATAATTGAAAGTTCAACTTCTCTCTTTCGATTGACTTCCTCCATTTCTCTGGCTCTTATTACCCTTTCTTTTTCGATTGCAACAGCGCGCTCGCGGCTTTGCTCAGCAACTTCAACCTGACGTAACTTTACCTGATCGCGAATTTCCAATTGCTCATTGGTTTCAATTGCGGCTTGTTCTGCCTTTAAGCGTTCTTCTTCCTGTACTTTCTTAGTTTCCGCCTCTTCACGCGCTCTGACCGTTTCGATTTCCCTTTTTTGTTTTGATTCGGCATCAATTTGTTGACGCTCAAGCGCTAACATCGCTTCTCTGGTTTCAACATTCTTTTTAGTAATCGCCAGGCTCTCATCTTTTTCTAAACGATTAGTTTCAATATTTTGTTGTGCAGTTATTTCGGTAATTTTTCTAATACCCTGCGAATCCTGAATATTATTGGGATCTAGCTTTGCTTTTGGCGTTTGCTCAAGATAATCAATGGCAACATCTTCCAAAACATAACCATTAAGATCATCGCCAATCACTTCAATAATCTTTTCTCTGAATTGAATTCTATTTTCAAACAGGTCAAGGAATACCATGTTTTTACCAACAGTTTTTAACGCTTCAGAAAATTTGGCATTAAATAATTCATTAACTGCTTCTTTATCAGATGCTCTATCCACACCAATTGATTTCGCTACTCTTAACACATCTTCACGAGTTTCATTAACCCGTAAATAGAAAGCTACTGTAATATCGGCTCGCAGATTATCATGGCAAATCAGGCCATCAGTTGCACGCCTGTCAATTTCCAGTGTAATCAATGAAATTTTCATAATCTCCATTTTATGAAT
>CBDUHU010000282.1:0-5482 GCA_965366725.1 uncultured Kangiellaceae bacterium | reverse complement strand
ATACTTGGTAAAGCTAGCCGGGTAGACATAGATTTTCCGAAAGTAGAACTACTCAAGGCATCTTAATGTTTAATCAGTAAGTAGTTAGTGGGTGATTGATAGTGGCTGCAACACAGGTCACTATCAATCTATCTTTTATATCAATATTCATGAGCAATCATTGATACTTTAAAAAAGTGAGAAAGTTATGGGACACCGATACGCCAGGTTAGCTTTTACCGCAAAGGTAAAACAAGTACAACAAGAACAAAATAGCCGGTCAGCTTACGCGACAATGGAAGGTGGTGAAGACTTTAACTATCAGCTTGGTCAAAAGGAGATTGAATTTATTCAACAACAGGACAGCTTTTACATGGCAAGTATTAGTGAAACCGATTGGCCATATGTACAGCATCGCGGTGGCCCAAAAGGTTTCTTAAAAGTGATTGATCAACACACCATCGGTTTCGCAGATTTCAGTGGCAATCGGCAATATATCAGTACCGGTAATTTTCGCACTAATAACCGAGTTTCATTAATATTAATGGATTATCCTAATCGCCGCAGAATAAAAATACTTGGCCGAGTTAACGAAGTTTTAGCAAGCGATGTAAAGACCCTTGAACAGCTAGAAGATGGAAATTACCGTGCAAATGTTGAGCGTGGTTTTTTAATTCACATCGAAGCATTTGACTGGAACTGTCCTCAACATATCACTCCTCGATACACTGAGAGTCATGTTGAACAGTTATTAGCAACAATAAAAGCTGAAAACCAAAAACTTAAGAGTGCTAATGAAAAAATACTTCATCAACTTAAACAAAAACAAGCTAATGCCGTTACAGTGGAAAAAAATTCAGCTCCCGAGAAACTTGAATTAATCATCTCTGGCATTCGTCAATTAACACCCAGAGTCAGAGCATTTGAACTTCGCTCTCCAGACGATAAGCAGTTACCACCAATTAGCGCTGGTGCGCACCTACAACTGACAGTCAGGCTAAATAATGGTGAAACATCTTTTCGGCATTATTCAATTTGTTCAAATCCGGTGCGCAGAGATATCTATGAGATAGCTGTTCTACGCGGTGATAACACCGAGGGGGTTTCTAATTTGATACATCAGCAATGGCAACTCGGCCAAGTTGTCAATTGTTCAATGCCAGCCAATTACTTTACGTGTGAAAAAAATGACCGTCCTGCAGTCTTGATTGCCGGTGGCATTGGGATAACTCCGATAAAACCAATGGCACAGCAACTTAAAGCCAATGGTAACCAACTGACAATCCATTACGCAGGTCGTTGTCTAAAAGAAATGGCATTTCAAGACAGGCTAAAACGAGAGTTTGAAGAAAGTCTTCACATTTATACCAGCCTCAATGAGCAAAAAATGGATGTTAGAAAAGTAATCGAGTCGATCCCTGATGATGCGTTGATTTATGTATGTGGCCCGGAAAAATTAATTGAAGCAGTTATTGCAGAGTCCGCCCATTTAAATATCGCAGCCGATAGGATACGCTTTGAACATTTTAACCGACATTCAATAGAGACATCAAAGACATCGAAAATAAAGCTTTCCTCTTCAAATAAAGCCATTACTGTCAAACCAGAACAGTCCATTCTTGACGCTCTGCTAGATGCTGAAGTTAAGGTTCCATATAGTTGTAAAATGGGAAGTTGTAAAACCTGTGCCATTAAAATAATCGAAGGAACGGTGGAACATCGTGATTATTGCCTGAGCAATGAAGAGAAGGAACAACAAAAGCTTTTCTGTCCTTGTGTGTCAAAGGTAAACTCAACGGAGCTAACACTCGATCTGTAAAATGGCGAAAGTGATTAATCACAATCGCCACATAGTTTTGAAAACAGGTTACTCATCTCGATGGATTTCGGCTGGATCAACGAAATTATCAGATGTGTCATCATTGGGATTTGTTCTCACATAATAGCCATACTCCGCTTTCACACCATGAGTGTCAGGGATTTCCATAATTCCCTGTTTAAGTAATCGCCCTAACTCTTGTGGGTGCAAGCGGTATCCACTCTGTAAATCAAACATGCCAACTGAAGAGCCGTGTGCACCTGCGATTTCGAAAGTATCAAGATCAACATTAGCAATTGTATCTTGATTACGTCCTGCAAAAGCAAGCAAGCTATGGGTGTAATGTCCATTAATTACCCATGAGTCCTTACCAAATTCTGCAAATGGAACATCATCTTCGCCAGTTAAGCCACCGACACTTCCGATCATTGCCTGCAATGCGTCACTCACTTCATCACGAAATGCGCCTCTCACCAAATCAGGCGCATCATCCGCTTCATTCACTTTGGGTGCAACTAAAGTAGCATCCAGAATCCAGCCGACAGGACCCAATGCAAACAAAAAGACTCTTAATAATGTGATATACCAGGGGATATCCACATCGACATCTATTCCGCTGGTAAAAACATCAATAAAACCATCATGCCATCGAATTGATCCATTCACACGATAGAATTTTCTGAAGAACAATAATAAGACACCATCCCATTCAATCGTCGCACCTGATTTTTCAGCCTTACCGCTAATTTCAATTCCCAGATCATGCATCTTCATTTGCATTGACTTAATTTTAGCCCCTTCTATATTTTCACCTACTTTTGACGAGGCATTGTCAGCTAGTACTAGATCCATTGCGTCTCTGGAAACAATAATTTGAATCCCTGAACCTTGTGGCACGATAGAAGGATTATCTGATAACGCAGCCGAGTCTCCTGGCAGTGCCAAAGTTGCCACTAATGAGGGTACTGTCGCTAGCATTGAGCTTGACGAAACTTGAGGGTTGTGTGGTTGTCCCGCAGGAAAACCAACGGTCACATGCTCTATTTCAGATATACCACCAAGGTAAAAATCAGTATTCCAGGTGGTTCTATCCGGAATTTCTCCCTCTTCAAAAGCGGCACTTTCAATTCCGCTTATTAAAGAGTCAAAAATAGGAATATCCATATTTTGCAGGATTGTATTAATCTGTCCGGTCGCAAAACCTCCAACAAGCGCCCCGACATCAGCTGGTTCAGCCTCCTCTACTTCAGCCACAGACAAAGCTGCCACTGGTGTTGAACCAGAGGTTGTTCTGACAAACGGTTGCAACCTCATCCAGATCTCAAACGCCTCTGCCGGAGCCTCCCCATTTCTGAATATACCAGTTAATTTTAGTCCTAACCGTGGACTACTAGTTGCGGGATCTCGAACTTCCACTGCGGGTTCGTTTAATTGAACTTCAATTGCGCCAAACTCAACCAAAGGCGGAATAATTTCCTGCTTATATAGATAACTGACAATGCCACTTATTATATCAATATTAATACCAACGGCTATTTTTACCTGTGCCATATTCATTACTTTTTCCTCCTTAAAAATTTATTATTTTAGGGTCAATGCCACTCCCGTTACTCACTTATTAAGTAGGCTAAATCTCTGGCAGCAAGTTACCCTGTTGTCATCGTCGGCAGAGTTGAATAATCCTACTCTACAGATGGTTAGACTTTCACAGGATAGACTAGTAAATAAGCGGGTAGGTAAATTAGTGTAATAAAATTCTGATTACTTGCAATTATATTTCATGTAGAGATATTTTTAGGGTGCGTCGGAGGAAAGTTAATTAGGGTTTCGGAAACACTCCAGGACTCCTAGTGGATTTAAAGAAGACTTAAACTGGATAATCTATGGTCTTGGAGTTGTTACAGTTTTTGGGGGCATTCCAATTTTCTACAATCTAAAACGTAAACATAATTTCAATAATCACTTATCGCCTGTAAAATTTGATTTGGCTGGGTATCCTTTAAATTCTTAATCGACTTTGTCACATCTACATTAACGATAATCTTGGGATCTTAAAATTCCTGTTTCTTATTTAGAAATTCAATATTTGTAACTTCTCCGGTAAAAACGAAATCGGAATTTTTTAACTTTTCTGTGGTTTCACCCATGGAGCAACTACATGACATTGCAGCACTCGAAAAGAACAGAAAGAGAATTTGTGGACAGCCATAATTTAAAATCTGGCAAAGCTAACTTGTTCTCTTTTAATATGTTTTTGTTGGGTGCCGCTTACTTTTTTGCTTACTTTTCAAAAAATGGACTATGCCTATTAGAAATTGAAAAACAGCTACACCATCACTCTGCTGGTGGAATTACGCTAAAATCAAATCCTCTGACCCCATTTAATTTATCAAGATAAGCGATAGCCTCATCAACTGAGGCATGTTTACATATTTGATCAACTTCATAATCCTTAGATGATTTACTATATGAATAGTGGCTTATACCTAAACCCTTCTTGTTTGAGTAGACGCTTATAAAATCACAATTAGGCTTATAACCACTGTCTTTATGAATAGTTAAACATTCATGGGACGTTCTTGCATAGAAAATATCACTCACGTCAGATTCTTTCACTCTCTTTATTAACTCAAGCAATGGAGTTAAAAGCTCGTCCTTATTTAAATTATATAAGGTCTTTGCAGATATATCCCAACTCTGTTTATAAATACTCATTTCGCTGCTCTCTTAATAACTCGCTCTCGCGAAACAACTTTACCATTTTGTATGAATACTGTTTTGGAATTATTTAAGATTTGACAAAATCCCCAGTTAGTAATGTTGTCATGTCGAAATTCACCACCGCTTTGCTTTGCTTTAGCTATGCTGAACCCATCTAAATTAAAAAATATATTATCAGCTTTGCTCGTGGCTACTTTAAATGCTTTCGTAAAATCAGTAAAGGGTCCAAAACTAGTAACCCCTTCATCCAACCATCTAGTATACGTATGACATATCGATGAAAAGACAGGGATAAGCAGTTGCAATCCCTGAGGAGTCCATATACGACCTACGGCCCTACACATTTTGGTTATTACTGTGAGTGTAGTTCTTTTACGATGGCTTTTTAAATCTAAGTTCTTCAGGAATATACCAAGCATAAATAATAGTAAATTTATCATCCTGAACTTTTATTGAATACTCGCCTTCAGCTAAGTATGCAACCTTGCCTTTACATAAAGATACAATTAAATGTTCTCCAAGAAAATAACAAGCTTCTCCAGATTTAGTAAAACAAATACATTCTCTCATGCTTGAATTCGTTACACTTCCTGGTTCAAATGTATACTCAGATACCCTAAAAGCTTCATTACCAAAAAAGTTTTTAAACTTCTTTTCATCTATACCATTTTTAAATTCTAGATTTAATTGCTTAAGTATTTCTTTCATTTTTTTAATTCCTTGGAAAGGAAACACCAAATTGCTCAAAACTCCCTCTCGTTATACTGTCTGCAAGATCATTTTGTGCGGCAGTTGCACCATTCATATAGTGGCCACTATGAGGCGTAATATTTATTCCGATATATTTCCCTGCCTGTCCCGCCATATCATTAAATGCGGAAAAAGATATTTAAATAGCTCTAACAAGGTTGAAGTGGTCAACTAAAACTGGCCACCTTGTTAGAGCTATTTAAATATTTTTTC
>CBDUHU010000281.1:0-5490 GCA_965366725.1 uncultured Kangiellaceae bacterium | reverse complement strand
GCCATGAGAATTTCCTTTAGTCCGCAACAGGGTAACCTGTCCCTGCTGATTGATCCCCATAAAGCTATGACGGCTGGCAGCAGATTTCATTGCATTAATGGCTACCGAAGCAGAACCATCAGTACCGTTTTTAAATCCAATAGGCATGGATAAACCACTTGCCATTTCCCGGTGAGTTTGAGACTCACTGGTTCTCGCTCCTATCGCGGTCCATGAGATTAATTCAGAAAGATACTGTGGAGAAATCGGATCAAGCATTTCAGTCGCAACAGGTAATTCCAACTCAGCCAACCACAAGAGCAAATCACGAGCAATTTTCAAGCCGGACTCTACCTCAAAGCTATTATTTAAATGAGGATCATTAATTAACCCTTTCCATCCCACCGTTGTACGCGGCTTTTCAAAATAAACTCGCATAACAATATACAATTCATCTGATAGGCTATCATGTAATCGTTTCAATTTATGTGCGTATTCTTTTGCTGACTCAATATCGTGGATAGAGCAAGGTCCAACGATAGCAAGTTTCCGCTGATCCTTTGCAGACAGGATGTTGCCAATAGTTTGTCGAGCACCTGCAACGAAGTCTGCGGAGCTGTCCGGCATTGGCATTTGCCGCTTTAATTCCATTGGTGTTATCAATATTTTCTGTGAGTCTATATTGATGTTGTTCAACAGATCGCGCTCGGTACGATTAATAGTAGTCAGATTATTGGTATTCATTTTTTCTCTCATATTTTTAAATCTGATTATCCGACATACACCATGGTAGAAACTTGAACGAATTCAATCGCATTTACCCTGGAGAGTAAATTGCCGGTAATTTAAAGTATTTATTTTTTCCATCAATTAGCCAAACAAGCGAATAATGGATGTGGCAATGCTATAGGTGATTAAAACCTAAAATATGAATGACGATAGCGTCGAGAATAGAAATAGTACTGAGAGGCAAGAAAAACAAAGTCGGTCATTTTGGGATGCGAAATTAATTGGCATACAAGCACAAAAGCATGTTGCGCAATTACCTGGGATCGCAAGAACTGCGGTTCTTGCACGATACCTGTTGTTTGAGACACATTAATACTCCGGTTATTTTATTAATATATAATTAACTATAGATACTCCATTATGAGCTATTTCAAAACGAACTTTTTGGAATAAAGGGGAGGCTCTACTAATCTGCGGCTTATTATCCAGTTCTCAGCGAAACCCAGGTTGAGTTAAATATGATAAAACTCTCTATTAATTCATCGCTAAACCGACCTTTAATACTCATCGTTAAAGGCCATCGAAAAAACTAGTTGATCCAAATCAAACTTAGTTAAAATCGCCTTGTTAGTGAAAGTTTATCGTACTAGACTTTAATGACAAATACTGATACGCAAAAGAGGCTCACCGATTTAATGAAGTCTACAAAAAATAGTGGAAAAAAGAAAAAGATCAACAAAGTATCCTCAAAAAAGAATAAGGATAATGGTGTTATCTATGACTTAAATGCCAAGAATAACCGGATCCCCTGGAATGCAGATGGTGCCTATCCTTATAAGAAGAAATTGGATGTTCTGGATTATGAACAACAGAAACATGAGCTTCAGATTGAACTGTTAAAAATGCAGGGCTGGATGAAGGATACCAACCAGCGAGTTGTAGTTTTATTTGAAGGTCGGGATGCAGCAGGTAAAGGTGGCACAATTAAGCGATTTACCGAGCACCTCAATCCACGTGGTGCTAATGTTGTCGCACTCGAAAAACCAACTGTTCGAGAACTAAACCAGTGGTATTTCCAGCGCTATATTGAACATTTGCCCAGTAAAGGGGAAATTGTGCTTTTTGACCGCTCATGGTACAACCGCGCTGGTGTAGAAAAAGTCATGGGCTTTTGTAGTGACCAGGAATATCTGGAGTTTTTACGACAAACCCCGGAATTAGAACGAATGTTAGTGAATAGTGGAATAAAGCTTTTCAAATATTGGTTTTCAGTCAGCCGAACTGAACAATTTCGTCGATTTAAATCTCGTCAGAATGATCCTCTTAAACAATGGAAACTTAGTCCAGTTGATATGGCCTCATTATCCCGCTGGCATGATTACAGCATTGCTAAAGACTCTATGATATTTCATACAGACACTAAAGATGCTCCCTGGACTATCATTCGTTCGGACGATAAAAAAAGAGGTCGAATAAATTGTATCAGGCATTTCTTACACAGTCTGGATTACCCAGGTAAAGATCACGACGTAGTAGGTTCACCGGATCCATTAATAGCAGGCTCATCGAAGGATATTTATGAAAAGGATGAACACGCTTCTTAGTTATTGATACAAGAAGTGGTCGATTCATTATGGAATATCTTGGGTTAACAAGATCGAACTAAAGTTTATCAGGAGAGTTAAATTATGATTGAGAAAAAACAACTAAAAAGCTTAAAGAAGATAATGGATAAAAGTAAGACTGATGTGAACCGCGCAGTAGTCGCAGCTGAAAAGGCTTCTGAAAAAGCGAAGAAAGCGCTAGCAAGATCTGAAAAAGCAGAAGCTGCAGTTTTAGATGCAAAAAAGCAGCTTAAAAAGGTTATCAGAAAGATTAACGAAGAGTTAGCGAAAAAGGCTGCACAAAAACAGGCATCCAAAAAGTCGGTCATTAAGAAAGCAAAGAAAGCCGCTAAGAAGAAGAAAAACAAGAAAAATAAATAACCCTCGCTCAGAATAATTAGTTTTTGAGGTACATCAAAAATGTCACTTCCGAACTGTCCTAAGCAACCACTCCCATCGGGTTTAGCTGGACAGTTCGGCGTTGCCGTGGCGCTATCAATAGGTCAAAGTTGTTGAATTGTGGCTAACTTTACTTCAATCTTCAGTCTTCAATCAATAAATCAGCAATGATGAACAATGGAGACTCTTATGTCCGTTGGATTTATATCTCATACCGACTGTCTCGCTCACAATATGGGCGGGTCCCATCCTGAATCTCCGGACAGAATAAAAGCAATTCAACAAAAATTAATTGATAGTGGATTGGACTCACTCGTTCACCAATATCAGGCAAAAACAATCAATCGGGAATTGCTATTACTCGCCCATGACAAAGACTATGTCGACTTTATTTTCAAAAATGCCCCTGCCGAAGGGACATTTGTTCTCGATGCTGACACTTCAATGAACCCGGCCTCTCTCAACGCTGCCCTGTTATCTGCCGGCGCAGCCATTGATGCCGTTGATTATGTGATGAGAGGTGATATTAATTCAGCATTTTGTGCAACTCGCCCACCCGGTCATCATGCCGAAAAGAATAAAGCTATGGGATTTTGCATTTTTAACAATATCGCTATTGCAGCAAGCTATGCAATGCAAAAATACAAGCTTGAGCGAATTGCAGTAGTTGATTTTGATGTACACCACGGCAATGGAACTGAAAACATCTTGAAAGATAAATCTGGTTTTCTATTCTGCTCAACCTTCCAACATCCATTCTATCCCTTTTCCGGCACACAACTTCAACCTTCACATATTATTAATACTCCTCTTTCATCAAGCGCCGGAAGTGAAGAATTCAAACAAGCCATCACGTCACACTGGTTGCCTTCACTTCACCAGTTTAAACCTCAGATGTTATTTATATCCGCAGGTTTTGATGCCCACATTGAAGATACTATCTCACAGGTAAAGCTGGTTGAAAGTGACTACCACTGGGTCACTCAACAACTCAAAACTATTGCCGATCAGTATGCACAGGGAAGAATCGTATCGATACTTGAAGGTGGTTACCAACTCGATGCTCTGAGCCGAAGTGTTGTTGCACATCTGGAAGGGTTAATTCACATTTAGACACATATACGGCAACCTAAACAACTATAAAGAATACCAAACCAGCTGTGCCTATAGTATTCTGCCTGGTTGAGTATCAACCAACGAATAACAGGAAATACTGATGAGATTTCACTTGATTGTCCCAATCCTGCTGGGACTTGCTGGCACAGTATCAGCTTCACAGGGCTACTACCGCTCTCCAGCGTTACATAAAGATACTGTGGTATTTACCGCAGAAGGCGACCTCTGGCTTAACCAACTAAACCAGTCAACAGCCAAACGATTAACCACGCATCCCGCCGAAGAAAAACAGGCTGCTATTTCATCTGATGGAGCAAGTATCGCCTTTTTAGCAAACTACGAAGGACATAATGAAGTCTATGTTATCCTTGTAAAAGGAGGCATTGCTAAGCGAGTCAGCTTTGAAAATAGCGATGTGCGTGTGCAAGGTTGGACCAGCAGTGGTAAAGTCATCTATAGTACTAACAATAGAATCGGTCCAACCGGAAACTGGACCTTACGAACGGTTGATCCCTTAACTCTGGTAGCAAAGGATGTTCAACTTGCTGATGCAGTAGAAGGTACTATTGATTCAAACGAGCAACATATTTACTTTACCCAGTTCGGCCTTCAGGTTTCTACAGATAATACTAAAACCTATCGTGGTGGAGCCAAAGGAGAGATTTGGCACTATCAACTCAATAGTAGTCAGGAAGCAAACCAATTAACCATTCAGCACAAAGGCTCAGCACGTCAACCAATGTTGCATCAGGATAAAGTCTATTTTATCAGTGATGCCAGTGGTAATGATAATATCTGGGTGATGGGAACCGATGGCAGCAACCAGACTCAAATAACCCATTATACCGATTGGCCGATACGCTCGGCAAAGTTAAATAATGGGCGAATTATTTACCAACTGGGCGCCGACCTTAAACTCTACAACCTCACCAGTTCAGCCTCCCAAACTCTCAATATCGAATTAACTTCTGACTTTCCAAATTTAAGAGAGCGTTGGATAAACCAGCCTCTCAAATATATGAATTCTACCAGACTAGCTGGCGATCACTCCAAAGTGGTGATCACTGCGCGCGGCAGAGTGGCAATTGCCAGCACAAAAAAATCTCGTCTGGTTGAAGTTGCAACACCGGCAGATTCCAGAACCAGAAATGCAATTTTAAGTCATGATGGGAAATGGGTATATGCCATCAATGACGCTAGTGGTGAAATGGAAATCTGGCAATTTTCAGCAGATGGCTCAGAAAAATCGAAGCAGTTAACTAAAGACGGTACGATATTCCGCTGGAACCTCAGTCTCTCACCTGATGGCAAGTGGATTGCTCACGATGATAAGAATGGTGATCTGTGGTTAATGAATATTAATACCCGGGATAATCGAAAAATCTTGTCAATGAGTAGTGGATTAGACCCAGTTGCCGATATGGTCTGGTCCCCTGATAGTCAGCTTCTGGCAATCACACGCACCCACCAGCAGGATGAAAGAAGCAGGATCCTGCTATATTCCTTACAACAAGATAAGTATCAGACATTAACCAGTGACAAATATAACTCATACTCTCCAGGATTTAGTCCCGATGGAAAGTGGGTCTATTTTTTATCTGATCGCTACTTTTCTCCCACTCCGACATCGCCCTGGGGAGACAGAAATATGGGCCCCAGTTTT
>CBDUHU010000280.1:0-5510 GCA_965366725.1 uncultured Kangiellaceae bacterium | reverse complement strand
TTAATAAGTCTGAGTATCGCCAATCAAGTTTTACCTTTATGGAAAAATATTCCTGAAATTGCAAAAACTCCATTTAACTCTTCTACCGTTTTATTACTGTTATTTTTTTCTGTCATTTTTTCCATTCTTCCAACTCAAGGTATTGCCTCACTAATTTTTCTGGTGATGTTAATTCCATTTGTCGATTTTCTATTTGATAGTATGGAGCAGATGGCTTGTGGCGAAAAGTTTAAGTCTAGCCTTAGTCATTATCTATCATTAAGAAATAAAGTTGTATTATTTAAACTTGTTATTGTTTCTTTACTCACGGCTTTTATGGTTAATAAAGTTTTTTTGCTGAGTGAAGGAGTCGGTCTATTATTAATAGCCTTAATCTTATTTGTCATACCTTCTTCAATATTGATTTTAATGATGGAGAAATCTATGGCTGCTATGTTCCACCCGGAAAAAATTTTGGCAGTAATCAATATTCTGGGACGCGGCTATTTATTTCTATATATGATGATCTCATTAGTTGTTTTTTTTACTATGGCTTTTGGTAGCTATGTTCTAAAAATGGAACAGATTAATTTTTTTAGTCTTTTTATTATCAATTTTTCAATCCTGTTTTTATTGCTTCAAGTATTTTTAATGGCTGGTTATCTTGTCTTTCAATATCATAATGAACTTAATTTTACTACTGGTCGTAATGTAATCACTGAGTTATCACCACTAGAAATAGATGAAGGTTTAACCAAGGTTGAGGTATTTATTCAGGAGGCAAGATTTGAAGATGCACAGACTTTATTGCTTGAACGCATTAAAGATAATACCGACGATTACAAAGCTCACGAGAAGTTAATCTTTCTCTATATTGTTCAGGGAAAAGATAATTATTTTAATCAAGCCTGTACAGTGTATCTGGAGATAATGGCAAATAAAGGTAAGTTTAAATATGCGGCAGATTTTTTAACAAAACTTTACTCAAGAGGTACTTCTTATTCACCTAAGCTGTCAAAAAAATTACTAGAAATTATTTGTGAAATGAAAAATAAGCACCAATACAATGCTGCTATTTTTTATATTGAGAGCCTGTTGGAATTGAATAAAATGCCATCAGACTGGGAATTACTATATTTGCTCTATGCTCAATTTCTAGCTGAATATACTGAAAGGGATGGTGAGGCAAAAGAGTTGCTAAATACCATAGTGAAAAGGACTCTGGATCAGGAAATAGCAACTAAGGCTGAAGACTATCTTAAGTTGATTCAGTCTACCAGTTTGAATTAGCAGGGGAGCAGTTTATATTGTTGCTGCGCCCAACGAGCAATTTCACTTTCTGCATAGTAAGTAAGAATATATTTCAGTTCAATTTTTACCTGGGGCATTTTCCTTTTCTTAATAAGCGACTCACAAGCATGTTTTAACAATGCTGGAGTTTCTGCTGCTTCCGCATAATTCTGTTTGATTCTTTCACGTAATACCCTGGCTTCGTTAAGTAAATGAGAATCTTCCAGGTGAAATGACAAGTTAAAAAGTTGCTGTTGTGATAAATCCAAAGACTGGTCAATTGTTTTTTGATAATCAATATAAGCTTCTAGTATAAGTTCATGAAACTCAACTGAAGTTGATTTTAAGTCAAAAATATAATGACATATCCTTTTAAAACTATTCTTGTGCGGGCGTTTTTTCTCTAAAACATAGATACGTCTAACAATTTTTAAGTCTCTGGGTTGCCGCTCCAGGTATTGATAAAACTGCTCTATGGCTTTCTCTAAGTCCAACTCTCTGAGGAATCTAGCCGCCAGATCGAGAATATCGCTGTCGAGTACCTTTAACGCCACTTGAACTCTCCCAGTTGCTTTGTTTAACTAAGTTTGGTGAAATCTGTGTAAAGATTGAATATATTCCAAAGATATATCGATTAATGATACTATCAGTGATCATGAAACAAGTATAAATATAAGTAAAGTTGAGCACCAATTAAATTAATAAGTAATTGACTCAGGCGAATAAATCTAAATATCCATTAGTCTGTAATTGTGAGAGAGGAACCCGATGAGAAGGATCGACTATTTAATACCGGTAAAGATTTTATTAGCGTATTTTTGTTTAACGGTCAGTTATGCCTCAGCACTCGATTTGGATGAGAAAAGCACTGATAAGGTGCTTGCACCTAATTTCAGTTTATTAGACGCGAATGGTAAAAGTGTTGCTTTATCGGATAAACTTGGTGAAGTTGTTTTAGTTAACTTTTGGGCATCCTGGTGCGGGCCTTGTCGTAAAGAAATGCCGATATTAAATGAGATCCAGAAGAAGTTTGCAGATAAAGGGGTCACTGTTATTGGCGTTAATGTGGATCAGCGGCGAGAAAAGGCGGATAAATACTTAAGTGAAATTCATGTTGAATTTCCTATTCTGTTTGATACCCATGGTGATGTTAGTGAGCTATATAGTGTGATGGCCATGCCAAGCACTGCGATACTTGATCGTCAGGGAAATATCCGTTTAATCCATGCGGGCTATAAAAGTGGTGATGAGAAAATCTATGATAAGATTATCGAAACATTAGCTCAAGAAATGCCTGTGCCAAAAAAATTGGTCCCAGATGCTGAATAATTCAGTGGCTAGTTACAGAATTCAAGGGTTCAACTGATTTTTGATAAGTAAGCACCGTGAGGTGCTACTTTTCAGCTAAAATTAATTTTTGGAACTTTCCAGCCTTGAGATCGGCTATCAGTTGGTGCTGGAGTTTCAAATTCCAGAGAAACCTTATCAAATTCGACCTGATTAGAAACCACTTCAATAAATTCATCGTAAGCGTACCGACATTCGGTTTTGTTAGCATAAGGTCCGTAGTTGAAGCCTTCACGGGTTTTGAAAAACCAACATCCATTAAGTGTCAGAAACCTGCCGGTACGGGTAAACTCCTTGTTAGAGCTTTCATTGCAGCGATGAATAAAGGTAGTTTGAGTTGCCATTTAAATCCTCCATGAATTAATTGAATTATTCTAATAAACCTCAGATTAGTGTGTGAAAGTCACTTCGATGCTTATCGTCTTTCAAGCCATTCCCAGGCTGAATGATTCAGAACTGACTTATTTTACATCCAAATCCAAAATTAATTGATAAAAAATCTCATTTTGAGAAGTTAACATTAATATAGTCGCATTAGAACTATTTGGTAATTGAATTTCCTTTCAATTTGTAAATTTGTATTTAAAAATAGAAAATTATTCTAATTAGTTATAAGAGTGGCTAAGGCTTATCGCTAGCAGGGATGATTGATAAATACTCATGTTGTTCAGGCTGGAACTTCTTTTTGCTCCTGATATAACCCCGGCCAAACCCGTACGCTTTTAACCATATTGGATTTTACCTGTAAGATTTCCATAGGATAGCCTGCCAGGCGCATTCCTGTTCCAGCTTGTGGAATTGCTTCGATAAATTCAACAATCAGTCCATTGAGAGTTTTTGGGCCGTCAGTGGGAAGTTGCCATTCAAGTGTTCGATTAATATCTCTGATTGTGGCACTACCATCAATAATGATACTTCCATTGCTTTCCATTTGAATATCTTTACCGCTATCGGCAATATCAGTGGTAAATTCTCCAACAATTTCTTCCAGAATATCTTCCAAAGTCACTAAGCCTTGAATATCACCGTATTCATCAACAACCAGTCCAATCCGAAGCTTTTTACGTTGAAAGTTAAGTAGTTGGGTATTTAAAGGTGTTCCTTCGGGAATAAAATAAACTCGTGTCATAGCCTTAAGTATTGCGTCTTTGGTTAACGCATCATTGTCATGGGCTAAAAGCTTTATCATTTGGCGAGCATGCAAAAAACCTTCGACTTTGTCTATTTCATCACGAAAAACTGGTAACCGTGTATGAACTGTTCCTTTCATCTGTGCAATGATTTCATCGAGCGGTAGTTCAATATCGATCCCTGTTACTTCATTGCGGGGGATCATAATGTCTTCAACTGTGACTTTTTCCAGTTCAAGTACGTTGAGTAACATATTTTGGTGACGTTTTGGAATTAAAGTACCGGCTTCATTAACGATGATCTTAAGTTCATCGGAGTTTAGGTGATCCTGTTGGCCGTTTTCAACTTCAACGCCAAACAGCCTGAGCAATCCATTGGTAATTGCATTTAATCCAATCACCAGAACGAATAATAACTTGTAAAGAGGAGTGAGTATGTAAGCTGAGGAAAATGCGACTTTCTCCGGATATAAGGCCGCCATTGTTTTTGGCGTGACTTCTGCAAAAACAAGCACGATAAAAGTTAAACTGAGAGTGCTAATCAGGTAGCCTAAATCGCCCCATAAACGAACACAAATCGCAGTTGCTATAGAAGCTGCTAAAAGGTTAACAAAGTTGTTGCCAATTAATATTAAGCCGATAAGCCTTTCAGGTCGCTTAAGGAGCTGCTGGGTTAGCAGTGCGCCACGATGTTTTTTCTTCGCTAAGTGCTTTAATCGATAGCGGTTAAGTGACATCATTCCTGTTTCTGAACTGGAGAAAAATGCTGATAATATAATTAAGGCCAGTAAAATTAAGGAAAGTGTCGAAGTAGAAATATTATCCAAAGGGGCAGTAGCTCACTATTTTATTAAATAATTGTTGAAAGATATCAATCAGTTCTAGTTACGGTTAATTGGCTAAAGAATGAATTCCAGTACAAGCTTACTACCAAAATATCCTAAAAGCAGTAAAAATACACCGAAAAGACTCCATTTTGCGGCAAATACTCCTCTCCAGCCTTGCACATAGCGACCGAACATTAGTACTGCTAATACGATCCAGGAGGCGAATGTTAAGACAATTTTATGCAGTGCCTGATTGGACTTTAGATCGCCGGGAAGCATTAACACCAACAATAATGATAAAGACATCAGGATAAAACCGGTTGTTAGTAGTTGAATCAAATAACGCTCCATTCCCTGCAATGATCCAAGCCACTGATGAATATGGGCTGGATGATGTTTAAGGCCTCTATCCAGATAAAGTACCAAAATTGACTGGAGCGCGGCTAACAGGAGAATGCTCATTGCGGCAATCCCACTAAATATGTGGAGCAGGTTAATTAATTTTCCATTAAGCGTAATAACTGAAATTCCTGAGAAGAAGGCAACTTCAATAATACTGATTGCAGCAATTGGTAAAGACACCAGGAGTAATGAGTGGGCTTTATGTTTTAAAACATTCCATGTGACTAACAGCATTGCAAGCCAGGTTGTGACACTAAAAATATTGAATAGCCCAAGATTTTGTCCGTTACCACCATCAATATGGAGATAGGACAGGTAGCCATGGGATAAGACTGCGATTATTAAAGTAATCGAAGAATTTGGACTGAGACTCTGCCCAGTCGATAGTTTTTTCCATGAGTATATAAAGAGTCCGCTATATAATATGAACGCAAGCGACTCGAGAAATAACAAAAGCAATTCAATAGCCCCAGAATGATTTTGCACTCATTATCGGATAGCAACTGAACAGTGTAAACCTCTAATCGATGTTATT
>CBDUHU010000279.1:0-5513 GCA_965366725.1 uncultured Kangiellaceae bacterium | reverse complement strand
GGTCTTATTCCACCAAAAACATTGGTAATACCTTCGGACAATTGTTCCATCTTGTTAATAAACTGTTTCAAGCTCTCAGCCTGCTGTTGTCCAGTTGCTGGGTCATTATAGGTTATCTGGGTACCTGCTGCGGTTGCATCCCCTTGAATTCCAATGATTACTCTCGCATGAATAGAAAACCCATTACTACTATCCTCGTCGGCAATTACCCAGAGAGGCCCTCTTTCTTTTAGTCTGGATTCGATAACTGCGGCCGATAGAGTACCGAGCGAGATTTCTCTGAGTTGAAAGTCGTTAACAAATTTATCTATTTCTGCGATAGATAATCCTGAGTTAGAACGATATTTATCAAGATAGTTATCCCCTGCTTCAGCCAACAGTGTTTCTATGCTAAATGATGCTTTACGTTGCCATGATTTAAGCATCGTCAGTGAAGCTGCCCAGCAACCTTTGGAAAAGACCTGGTCAAGCGCAGGAACAATTCCGTCAACAGTAAAGTTAATTTCAGCTTGATTATCGCTAGCATTATCAAAACTGAGATCGACGCTCTGAGTTTGTTTACCTTGCGCCTGTTTAATGCTAATCGATTGTTCACCCTTTGAGTTAGTAACTTTATTCAAAGCTTTTTTAACATCAGGATCATCAGTAATAGATTTTTGTGTTTCACTGAGATCTGAATTAAGTGCACCAAATAACCTTTGGGTGACATGTTTGCTATCTTTTTCATTGAGTAATCCACTTTTTTGTGCTGACTCAATCTTTTTCATTGTTCTCTCTGTTTGTCGTTGCGCATGGGAAGCTTTTGCTCCGGCGGCGGCTAGTTTGCCAAAGCTATCAGCTGTAGCCATAGCTGATTGAAACGCAGCGAGTGCGTTTTTCTGATTTTGCTCCAACCCACTAATATCTTTAAATAGATCTTTTTGTCCCAACAAACTCGTATAAGCAGAAAGCGGTGTCGGGTCTGGCGCAGCTGGTGCATTTTGAATACCAATTATCGGCGCCTGAAAGTCTGTCAAACTGGTATCAAGCGGTTCTGAACGACGGCTATCAGTACTTGTAGTACCAATAGCGGTTGGCTGATCGGGGCATGGCTCTTCCTCCCAACGCCAAAACCGTTTCTCATCTTTTTCTTCACATGAATTACATGCGCCCATTACCGACTCCGCATAAACACCTTTAGTAGGTACACTGATCCGTTGAGCAGGAATTGGTATATCAGGGGTGTAAGCTTGCAATAAATCAATTGGTGAGTCAGGCTTATTGGCAGCTTTAACCGTTGGATCGAGGATATAACCTGGTGCCACGGGCATTACCAGACAATTTCCAATCACATCAATAATTTTATTATCAACAACTGAAGCTACTGAGCGTCCATTTGAATTAGGTGCAATAAACCCATCAAGCAGCATAAAGCGTCTGGCAGAATCCATTCGCCACCAGATAATCTGATGATATCTTTCTACAAATTCGTTTAGATGTTTAAGTAAACCACTTCGCAATTCTAAATCTTTTTCTCTGGGATTAAATTCTTCAGCACGAGACAGGCTACGTGTGCTTAAAAACACACTGTCGTTATTTTTTAATTCATTATTTAACCGACGGCGTCGAATCATTGCAAAAGTACGATATTTATTTTTGTAATTAACCTGAGAAAAACGCAGGATGCTGGTAGAGTTTGGAGTGACTTCAGTTAAAGTCTCCAGACGTAAACCTTTAATGTCTCGACGCCGAATTGTCGTGGGGAAATTGGTGACTCTAAAACTGATCAGGTGTTCACGTCCCGCTCGGTAATTGGACACCAAAGTAAAATCAGTTGCCAAAGTGAACACTGTGCCATTGTTTAGTTCCATCTTTAACCGCAAGTTATCAACAAAATTTCTTGCCAGTCGTGAAGCTAATTCATTATTCCAGATTTTATCGGCAAATGACTGGTTTGCCATATGCGCTTTATAGACCTGACTTCCTGTGTTTGCACCAAAAATAATATTCCAGAAATTCCAGGCAGAAGAAAGATAATCTTCAATATCTTCATCTTCGCCAACCTCTCGAGGACGGGTAAAACTAAGTTCGAGTTTAAATTCTCCACTCAATTCTTCAACTAATTCATCCGCATAGCGATTTAATGGGTAATCAGCATCAGCGTAACCGGTTAGTATTCTATGAATTGCCGAAAATCCTCGGCGATATCGCCGCGATCGTAAATAACGTTTTAAAATATCTCGCCATCTTAGTGCTTTATATTCATCGAAACTGGTAATCTTCAGTGGAATAAATAAACATTCCTTCACTGAAGATAAAACCTGCTCCACTTTATAGTGTTTGAGAACTTCAAAGTACTCCATGGTAGTTGCGTGGCAATGGTTGTGGTTTGCAACAACCTCAGCAGTAACCGACAAACTCTCTCTCTGGTTTACGCTCTGTACTACTGTCCCTCGTTGGCTTCTCACAGCTGCGGCCGCCTGATTTGTTCTGTCTCTTAAACTATGTGCCGAACTGGCCGACAAATGTCTGGCAGCATTTTGCCATGCACTAGAGCTTGAACCGCCCCCCCCGCCAGCAACTCCCAGGCCGAAAAATCCACCGGTAAATGGAACGCCTAAGCCAATACCGCCAGCAGCTCCCCAGGTGTTGGTTTTGGAACCAGCGCGGATACTTTCGGTAACAGTGGAATTTACAATTTCTGAAACATCACGGTCCCGGCTTAATCCTGCTGTTAATCTTTCACTGAAGGTACGACTTTCTCTTCGTCTGCCAATCTCTCTTCTATCCCAGTCGAGAATGACTATCTGTTTTTTCTGGCATGGTGCTAATGGTAAACTGTAGAGTAAATCTCCCAGAGAATAGCCGTCAGCTTTCCAGGTTTGTCGATACTCAAGTATATGACCATGTGCAATTGTTGATGCTTGGTAAGTTTTTGCCAGTCCATCCCATTTCGGCATATTATTCTTGCTAATCGGCCTTCTACCTTTACTGTTTGGTAGAAGATAATATAACTGAGTTTCGAGTTGTTTAAACGATTCTTTGCGTTGCGCCGTCATGAGACTCACAGGGGTAAAACCGTCTGGATCACTCAACGCGTGACGTAAAGTTTCTTCGGATAAATCTGCGGCATTCTCAATAATTTCTGAATGCACTGTTTTAACATTACTATTATCCCGCCACGCTTTACTCTGGAGTAACCCGCTCTGGCGGTATGCCTCGCTGTTTAAACGAAGATTGTTAACATCAGAGGCTGGTTCTGCTGACTCTTTAATTTGGCTATCTAAAGCTTCAGCACCAAAAGCTAATTCCGCTAATAAGTGTCTGGCTATCGTTGGCAGTTTCTTCTTTCTTTTTACTTTAACCCCAAACAAATAAGGGTCGGTCGTTCTGATTAAGCTGTGGTATTGATATTCTTCCAGTGTTCGATTAGGTATCGCAAGTTGAACACAACTACCAGTGCCTTTATCAGTTGCATATAAATCAGATGTACCAATCAATTCATCATGTTCGGGATCGCGAGGAACTGGTTGTTGCTGGCAAGAGCAATCAGAAGCCTGATCCTGCTCGGTTAGTTTTGTATCAATATGAATACTCTCAGGTGGTAAACCATCTTCCGAAAGCTGTAAAGGAACCTGTTTATCATTACTATCAGGAACACTAACCATTAGTTCAGCATAGCTATCACGAGCGATAGTTAATACAACTTTACCGGCAGGATCACTATATTGTGCGTCAAGAATAGTTGAAAGTGGGTCAAGTTGATTATCACTAAACCGTCTTTTTCCCCAAATCATAATCAGTCTATTTTTAACTCTGTCTGTTTTAACCAGATCATGTAGAGTAACTCGAATTTTAATTGAACCGAGAGATTTAGCTAACTTGTTCTCATCCACAGTTAAGCCAACAGGATTTTCAGCTCTAACCGGTATATCCAATTGCTGATTAACCGGAAATGATTCTTCAAGTTGAGTCAGTTTTCTTCCCGATGGGCCACGTACAATAATTTCTAACGGACCTTCAAACTTTTCGTTCGAGGGCAAGGTAAAATTATAATCACCACTTTTATCGACGCTAACCTGAAATAAACGAGTATTTCTCAAAGTATTTGAGTCAGATAATCTGGTTGAAACAACAGCAGTTAACTCTACGGTATGACCACTAAAATCAGCGGCTCTTCCTTTAAGCTGTCCCTGCAAATTATTCATTTATCTTACTCCTTGTAATTAAACAATTGTGCCTGAATCATAGGTAAGATTGGTTTCAACCTGCCCCTGGATATCAAAATCAATTTTTAGCCTATCGCCCGTATTTGGAATAGTTGCTATAAACCCGGAAAAATTACTATTAAATATATCAACTGTAATTAGTTCGATAGGAATAGCACCAATTGACGCCCCATATATTTCTTCATTGGGTAATGGTTCATCGCTAGTAATAAATACTTGAAATGGCCACTCATTATGATTCAGTGTTTCTTCAGGGGTATCAATTATAATTAACTGGTTTAATTGTAAGCTCATAGACAGTTCCTAGCTGCGGATGAAATTAATATCATCAATCCACAAGTCAGTTGATGATGCAGAAATATCAAACTTGAATTTTAGCTTCTTTAATTTGTGCAGATTGACAACCGAAATCGACATGGGAATACCAGATGCGACTTCTTGCTCTGCAACTTTTCGCTGGGTTAAAATAGAAATCAAGTCTACTGATAATGTCTGCTTAAACATCTGGGTTGAATTCACAGAGCTTTTGACTTTATGAATCGGCTTAGTCCAACCATTTTTTAATCTGGCATAAATAACTTTTGATGGAATAACTTCTAACAAACCTGCATCATCTTCGAATATCACATCAAACTCAGGTGGTTTAACCGTGTTAATTTTTGTCTGGCTGGCTACCGGATACAGCTGCCCCAAAGAGAAAGTTAATTCGTTGAAAATGCTGGCATTGAAGAGACTTCCAGCCGCATGATTGAAATTATAAGTTAAGCTTGATGATGTGGCACCTGCCGCCGACACATCTAATAGCATTGATTTGGTATTATGATTGTTGTGTAGATCAAGATCACCAACTGAAGCAGTTGCCGCGGCAGCCCTTGGGGAAACTAAGGAAACCGTTCCACCAGCCATAGCTCCCCGTGCAGGATTAGCGGATTCGAAAGTATCTATATCATGCATTTTGCTACCAAAACGGCGTAATATTGCAACATCTGTTGCTTTGCTATTCGCTTTACTATTATCAAAAAGACCAGCGACCTGATTATTTTTATTCAATGCCAAATCAAAATAACCACCGATATATTCCTTAGCCAATGCGAAATGATCAGCTTCCGACAACGCGGCAACTGGAACACCTGAGCGCCACTCTGTGGTATCAGACCATTGACTATTAAATCGGTTGTGAGTAGCTTTAACAATAAAAGCTGACACCTTAAAACTCTCACAGCGGTCAAATAAACTAAAAGCATTTCCATTACGTGCACGACCGGCAAATTTCTTGCCTGTTACATCGCCATCGAGACCACCATA
>CBDUHU010000278.1:0-5521 GCA_965366725.1 uncultured Kangiellaceae bacterium | reverse complement strand
CCCGGTATCAATAACGACCTGTCTTTTGTGATTGCTAAAGAAGTTGCTAAAAATCATTTAAAACTTAAACCACTTGAAGTAACAAGTGACGACTTTGAACAAGTAAAAAACTATTTTACTGAACTAGATTTTTCTGCTTCTCCTTCGGATTATCTTTCACAATATGACCTGAAAATGTTAGGAGGCCGCTATTGTTCCATTCAAAGTGTTACTGCGGCACAATTGCGTTATCAAAATAAAAATGGTGAAGCTTTAACGCTCTATCAGGTTGGTTATGATAAGGATATTTTTGGTCAGTTGCCTGACATTAGAAAAGACTCTCCGATTGTTCACTATGTTGATGGTCTACAGGTTAAAATCTGGGTGGAAAAAGGACTATTATTAGCCAGCGTGAGTCGTTAATTGGTAGAGGGCTTTGCCGTTTGAGGCTATTCAGAGTAACTAAATAAAGCTACTCTGAATGACTCTCGAAATTAGAGTTTATCCTTCCCAGACTGTTCTTGGCGGAATATGCTCAAAGCCTGCACAGGAATGCTGAATATTGACTGTATACGCAAATGCACCACTGCCAGCATTATTGTCAATAACTGATACAATGCGTTCTCCATGAGAGCTGATTGTATGGTAGTAGGCATCAAAAGGGCCAATATAAAAACCATCGGACTTATCCAGTACCTTGTCCCGACAGGCCTCATCACCCCAAATTGCTATATTCACTGGCGTGATACAGGCGCTTAATGAGAGACTACCACAGTTTAAAGTGTCAACTACATTGGTCGCTATCACTCTACCGGGATCGTTGTGATCCACATGATTGTATGGCGTCGCGATACAAACAGAAGATGCCAGCCCGAATAAAGTCGCTAATGAGATATTTCGAATATTGATCATGATTTTTTTCCTTGTTATAAAATTTACTGCCCCTTAATTGAGTAATTTGCATATTTGTCGCGATATCAATAAAGGAGACAACTGTCTGCTGAACCAATTGATGTGAATATCACTGGCTCAACTGTTTTACTAATCGTTACCTTTGCGGTGATTTAATAATGGCTGTAACGTCTCAGCAAAGGTTATGATAATTATCTGGTGCTCTATCGCGAGGACGATAGTGGGTTCAAGTAAGGAACTTTTGGGATATTTTGTGCCGGTATGGGAATATTTAGCTTAGAACATCTAATTTGATGTGAAAGACTGTCCAATAACTGACAATTTGAGTGAAGTTGACAGAGAAGTTTGAACGATCAACAATGCGGAAATTCAGATATAAACCGCTAGTGATTAAATATTTTTGAATGATTAGCCGGTATGCATTTAATGCTATCAATTCAAATTGACGATTTTCGATAAGGCATTATGAAAAAATTTCGATGGATTTTATTGGGGAGTGTCATTCTCCTTTCAAATGCTATTAGTGCTGAGTCATTTTGTAATGATTCTACTAATCATGAAAAGGAGATCGCCCAAAGAATCATCCTTTGTGAATCTGAATTAGAAAAACACACTATTTATTCAATCGACACTATTGGTCAATGGGTTTATTTAGCAATGCTTTATCGAAAAGCGGGAGATACCGGCAAATCCACGACCCAACTAAAAACTTTGTTAGCTAAAGCCAATGAGCTGGGGGCGGGGGCTTTGTTCGAAGTTCACTTTGCTCAAGGAGTCAATGCTTTTTATGCCAGAAATTTTCTTGAATCGTTAGAGAATTTTAAACTGGCACTTGCCGATGCAATAGCGGTTGAAAATTTGAAGGGAATTGCTAATGCCTATAATGGTTTGGCTAATGTAGCACAAGTTTTTGCGGATTATGATTCAATGTCACAACTGCTTGAAGAATCACTCAAAATCTATAAAGAGATTGATGACTCTAGCGGAGTTGCAAAGGTTCTTAATAATCTGGCCAATGCTTATCGATATAACGGTGAGAATAATAAGGCGCTGGTGATGTATCGGCAGGCGATGCGTTATCATCAACAGCAACAATCTACGCTAAAAGTAGCTCATACTCAAATGAACATGAGTCGTTCAATGGTAGAACTCAAACAGTTTGACAAGGCAATGAATTTACTGGAATTGAGCATTTCGCTTTTTACCAAATTTGGCGCGACTCATCGAATTATTGAAGCCAATGCAATTATCGCTCAGTTATATCTGGACAGTGGAAACTTGTCGAGAGCGAAACTTTATCTGACTAAAAATGACAACTTAAAAGTACAGATTGATTCTAATCATTTTGATCCTGGTTCAGAGCTGGTAATGGCAAAATATTATCTGGCCAGTGATCAACCATTGTTGGCAGAGACGCTGTTATTGCGCGGTATTGATGAGTCCAGAAAACAAGTTAATATTGAACAGTTAAAGCATTATTTAATGACACTGACAAAATGGCTGGAAGCCGATAAGCAGTCAGTTCGAGCCAGCCAATATTGGCAAGAGTATGCAGATGTTGTTGAGCAGCAAATGGAACGAAAGCAAAATTACTTTGGAAAGTTGCATTTTCTTTCTAGACCAGAATTAAATCGGATTTTAAATAAAGATAAGGCTACTGAGGAGTCAACTGGCTTTTCTATGCTAACGATATTTAGCCTTATTGGATTAGTGGTATTCAGCTTTTTAGTTTTCTATAGATTGAATCAAACAGGTTTGGTAAAACCTGAGGGTAGCCATCAGCCGGGTGCTGGCAAAACCAACGATAAAACCAATAATTCTGTGGAACAACCAGAATTCTCCAGTCATCCCCGTGAAGCAGAAAATAATCAAACAGATAACCGACAACTATTGGTAGATTTAATGATCTCTTCAGTTCAATTATGGGAACAGGAATCGCATCAGGGGTTAATTGAACTGGCTGAAAAAAGTAAAATCTGGAAAGTGACAAATGATGATGGACGGTTAAGAGTGAGAGCGATGGAACGTTATCTGAGTATTGATTTGTTACCGAAAAATCCTCGCTGGCGTAATGTTATCAGAACCTGCCACTTTGTTCTGGCCAATAGTAATGAAGAATCTGATCCTCATCGAGCATTAAGTAAAAACCGGGCCACTTATCTCGAAGGGGTGAAAAGAACAGCAATGGGCTAACAACTAGTTCTATCATTCTTCAAGATAATATTCACATTGGCGTTATCAACCAGGCTAGAATAGTTTTTAGCCTGGTTGAATCCTTCATCGAGAGTCGTTTATAGAAATAAGGTTAAGGTTAAGGTTAAGGTTCAACTTCACGGTCTGGGATCGCGTTATCCATCACTTGTGGGCAGAGCATTGGATCATAGACAGTAAAGTGATGTCGTGATTTGCTTGGAGTATTGACATTTGCCAGTTGAACTGTGACTTCAATTTCGTATTCATAACATCCAGCAAATGATAGATGCTGATTGTTGTGCTGATAAAGTGCGTTAGTCAGATTTAACATAGCAAAGGAGCCTGAATTATTAGCGATGGTCGCAAAATATTGGTAACTTCCTGTGGTATGCAAAGGTCGTTTGTAGGCGCTTAGCGTATAGCTATCATATGGTAAGTTGTTGCTGTACTGAGAGAGACTCCACCACCGGAAGAAAATCGGTTCACCTGTTTCAAATGAAGTTTTGGCGATATTATTACCCACTTCAAACTGGGCACGTTCGGTATCTGCACAAACATTGCAGGAAAACTCCATACCTTGAGAAAATGTGTAATTAATTCGTGCGGGAGGGTTAACGATTGTATCCGGCGTATAGTACTGAGTGTGTAAAAATGAACTTTGAATGAGGTTTCTCATTGTTTGTGTTTGCGTAGCACAGAAGTTATCCCCGTATATGACAGCCTCGTCAAATTGGCCGCAGCTATCCTCCAGTGTGGTGGCGGGACAACTAAGTACAGGTTCATTGAGCACTGTTGCCGCGCTGGATAAATTCCACATTGTTGAACGGTATAAAACACCTTCACAACTATTATGATTAATTGGATGGTTTGCAGGGTTCGCATGAGCGGAAACTGTCTGGATCAATGGTAGTGCTAAAAATAAACCAGCTAAACCACTAGCGGTGTAAAAAAACGGGCGTAGTTTTGAGAATATATTCATCTATAATTAATTCCTTATTAGGAGATATCCTGACACTATTATGCTGAAACAGGGTGGCATAGTTTCCTCTGTCAGACTATATATTTTATGGACAAAGGCGGGATGTTTTGGAAATTTTAACTGCTAACCATATGAATTAAAAAGATTTTATACTTATGCGTCAATTCTCATCCAGATGCTCATAATAAGCTATCCCTACCGAATAACATCAGGTAGGGAGTTTTTTCAGATGATATTATTTGCTAGTGCGGCTTAGTTTCTTAATTGGGTTTCTGGATGAAAAGCAAACCAGGCAAACCAGTAAACTCTCAGTACGTTAAACTGTTGCCCGCTTTTTTTATCAACAGCTAAAACTTTACCGTTTTGGTAGCTGACCTGTAATGTATATTTTCCAAAAGATTCAACCATTGGGCTGCGCTTTTTTAAATACTTTTCTTCGAAGGCAATATATTGGTCATCAATTTCAATACCGTAAACCACCTGTTTGTTGGCTAACCGTGCATCTTCAGCGGCAACGGGAAACATGATCTTCTCTGATTCGGTATACTTCTGATAATGGAAATTTTTATACTTCTCATGTTTATCGGTTGGTGGGAGCAATATTTGTGATTGGCCAAATTCTGCCTTGAGTTCTTTCCAGGTCATCAATCCAACGCTTACTGTTTTAAGACGGTCACCTGTCTTTGGGCCGACAATTGCTCTGCCTGTTATCTGACCCCAAAGAGATCTTGTTTTGCGGTCATACATCACCAGGTCGCTATTATGTAAGACGCCTGAAACACCAAATTCAACTCTTTCTCCATCGATGATTGGCACAAATGCAACTGAAGTTCCACAAAGTGGACAATAAGTCATAGCAAGTGGCTTCCCATCAAAGTGATCATTTACTATTTCATGGGTTTGCATGATTTTTCGCGGATAAGCTTTTTGTACGCCATTGTAGTCAACCAGCATCATAACGTCTTCATCATGAATAAATGTAATGCTATCGATCCCGCCAAATTTGGGATTATCGATTGCTGGAATACAATCTACAGCGGGACAACCCTGAGTTAATTCAGATAGTTCAATACTGCGTTTTGAACTATCGGTATATTTGAATATATCTTTGATAACGTCCACACGTTTTTTTTCCTGTGCATTAGCAGCAGGTGCAAAAGTGAGGGCGAGTAGTAGAATAATGAGGTATTTCACATTTCTCTCCTTATTGTTTTTATGGTGAATTAAATGACAAACTAGCATGGTTGACTGATAATTTCTGTTGCAAAATTAACAATATGCGTTTTTCGGCGGTTATCGGCATTCGCTGTTGCAAGCGATATCAAGCCTAATTGTTTTTCAGTGATAAGATGAAGCCAATAATCTCAAACAGAAATATAAACACCAGGTAACCAATTCCAACGCTAATTAAAGAGTATCCATTGTTGATATTTGTTTCATTAATCAGGCAAAATATCA
>CBDUHU010000277.1:0-5526 GCA_965366725.1 uncultured Kangiellaceae bacterium | reverse complement strand
GAGATATATATTCCTTACAATAACTACAAGCTACATTCTGATACTATTACTTATGATGAAATCATTCAGGCGGGTCATATTAACCCTGAGTTCGTTCGATATGAGTTACACCGTGTCTGGGTAGTTGAAGCTAATCTGAAGTCAGATACTCGTCACCAGTACAAAAAACGTGTTTTCTTTATTGATGAAGATAGCTGGCAAGTTGGAATAACTGATATATATGACTCACAAGATCAGTTATGGCGTGTTGGTATGGCTCACGCAGTTAACTATTATGAAGTACCTACGCTTTGGTCTACTTTAGAAGTATTCCATGACTTGAAGTCTGGGCGGTATTTAGCCTTGGGTCTTGATAATGAAGATGAAATGTATGATTTTTCAGCCAAGCGTACTAAAAAAGATTTTACTCCGGCCGCTTTACGTCGAGCAGGACGCCGATAGCCTGGTTGTTAGCAGAGTTTTTAACTTAGCTTATGAAATATAAGAGGCCGGTGAGAAACTGGCCTTTTTTTTAATCGCTGTAAAACTGTTTTGTAAAACAATAAAGTGCTATGTTTGTAGTACAGCCAACCAAAATATCTAAATGATTTAAAAATAACGCCAAAATAAACTTAATTAATCTCAACCGGGAACAACAGATGTGGCATAAAACAAAAATTATTCTGGTCTTTCTATTCACTATTTTTACCGGAGGCAGTATTTCTGTTGCCCAAGCCAATGAGCTTAATGTTATAGCGGTAAAGGCGCCTGAACGCCTGTTGATGGATATTAAAGTCGTTGCTAACGAGCGTCTGGTGGCCGTTGGTGAACGTGGTCATGTAATACTTTCAGATAATAACGGAGAAAGTTGGCGACAAATCAGAGTGCCGACTGAAGCTCTGTTAACTAAATTGTTTTTTATTGATGAGAATATTGGTTGGGCAGTTGGTCACCAGCAAGTGATTCTAAAGACCGAAGATGCTGGTGAAACATGGGAACTACAGAATATAAATGATAATCTCGATCAACCTGCGTTATTTGATATCTGGTTTTCGAATTCGCGTAATGGTATTGCTGTTGGCGCTTATGGGTTGTTCTTGAAAACTGATGATTCCGGAAAAACCTGGGAAGAAATTTATCAGGAAACTCTGGAAGATGAAGAAATCGGTTTCCCTCACTTTTACTCAATTGCCTATGAGCAAAAGTCAAGTAAGCTATTTATGGCTGGTGAACTTGGCTTTTTGTCGGTATCCAATGATTTAGGAGAAACCTGGGAAAAACTGGAAAGCCCATATCAGGGGTCATTTTTTCATATGGCTACTATGCCAAATGGTTATTTGTTGATAATGGGATTGCGTGGTCATCTATTTCGCTCAAAAGACCTTGCGCAAACCTGGGAAGAGATTGAAACCGGAACTATTTCGGGTTTACAGAAACTACTGTTGCTGCCAGTTAGCAACAAAATTCTTATTGTTGGTGCCGATGGCACTCAGTTAATGAGCAATGATTATGGCAAGACGGTTAGCCTGATTCAACGAAGTGATCGAGTGCACCTGTCTGGAGGCGCAGCATTGCCAAATCAGCAGATATTATTAGTTGGAATAAATGGCGTTGTGAAAGCGGATATAAACTAATCAATATAATATTAATAATTGAACTAGCTGGAATAATTCTTATATGAGTCGCACGAATTTAGATAACTTTATAAAATCCTGGATTTTCGGCCGATGCAATAGCATTCTTTGGGTGTTTGGTATCATTACGGTTGCAATGTTGTATTTTGCATCCCAGTTGAAAGTGGACGCCAGTTTTGAAAAGAACATTCCACTTGAACATGAATACATGAAAACCTATGTTGATCACCAAGAACATTTTGGTGGCGCTAACCGTGTTCTATTTGTACTAGAAGATAAGTCCGGTGATATATTTAATAAAGAATTTTTCGAGGCGCTATCTGATGCAACCAATAAAGTTGCATCAATAAACAGTATCTCAGAACCATTAATGAGTTCTCTTTTTACCCCTAACACAAGGTTTGTCGAAGCAGTGGAAGATGGAATGGTTGGTGGACCAGTTATTCCTGCAAGTTTCGATAGTTCTGCTGAACAACTTCAGCTTGTCAGAAGTAATGTTCTTAAGGCTGGTCTGGTTGGCAGGTTGGTAGCCAATAACTTTGGTTCCGCCATGGTTAGTGCGCAGTTGTTGTCAATTGATCCTTCTACCAAATTAAAAACTGATTTAGTTGGTGTTGCTGATCGTTTAGAAAGTATTCGAGAAGAAATCGAAGCAAAATATGACAATGTTGAAGTTCATATCATTGGCTTTTCTAAAATGATAGGTGATGTTAGTAACGGTGCTAAACAGGTTGTGATGTTCTTTGCACTGGCATTTGTTATCACCGCAATATTGGTTTATCTCTACTCTAATTCTGTCAGTTTGACCATATTACCGCTAGTTTGCTCTGTGGTTGCAGTAATCTGGCAACTAGGGCTGCTAACCGTTCTAGGATTTGGAATTGATCCTATGTCAATTCTGGTGCCATTCTTAGTGTTTGCAATTGGTATTAGTCATGGTGTGCAGATGATCAATGCGGTTGGTAAAAATGTTGCGGCTGGAACCAGTTCTGCGGATGCTGCCTGTGCCGCCTGTTGCCGCCTGTTTGTTCCCGGTATTATTGCATTATTGAGTGATACTGTTGGTTTTCTGACATTATTATTTATTAAAATTGATATCATAAAAGAGCTTGCCATTACTGCCAGCCTGGGTGTAGCGGTAATTATATTAACCAACCTGATTTTATTGCCTGTGTTACTGACTCATGCCAAATTTCCAGATAATTTTGCAACTAAAGTGGAAGAGTCAAATAAAAAGCAGGCTGTTCTCTGGCGCTTTTTAGCTGGATTTGCCCAAGGTAGGACTGCGGCAAAAACATTTGTTGTAGCGATTGTTGTGGTGTTGGTTTCTCTATTTTTTGCACAGAGTATGAAAGTCGGAGATTTACACGCCGGAGCCCCAGCGCTTCGTCAGGACTCTGTGTATAACCAGGACACCCAGTTTGTCACCGATAATTTTTCCATTGGTACTGATATGATTTCAATTATTGTTGAGACCATCCCTGATGGATGTACCAGCTTTGAAATTATGAACGCGATAGATAAATTTCAGTGGAATCTTGAGAATCTTCCCGGAGTTCAGTCGGCAATAAGTTTACCGACAGTATCAAAAATTCTTAACGCAGGGTTTTACGAAGGAGCATTGCAATGGCGTATTATCCCTCGAGAAATAACCACCCTGGTGCAGTCAATTAGATACCTTGAAACAAGTAGTGGTTTGTTTAATACCGATTGCAGTGTTATTCCTGTTCTGGTGTTCACTAAAGATCATAAGGCGGAAACGATTCAACAGGTAGTCGATGCTGCCAAGGAGTATAGTGCTAAATACCAAACTGAAAATGTTAAGTTCAGACTAGCTACCGGGCCTGTTGGTGTGATGGCAGCAACTAATGAAGCAGTTTCTGAAGCTCAAATTCCAATGTTAATATGGGTTTATCTTGCTGTTATTGTATTGTGTTTAATCAGCTTTCGTTCAATTAGAGCGACACTCTGTATTGTACTTCCGTTAGCGATTGTGTCTGTGATGGCTCAAGGGTTGATGTCCATCCTGGATATTGGCTTAACGGTAGCAACCTTGCCTGTTGTTGCTCTGGGAGTTGGAATTGGGGTCGATTATGGAATTTACATCTTTTCTCGTATGCTGGTGTTTATCAGAGAAGGGGAAAGTATTTCGGAAGCCTTTTTGAAGACCTTGAATTTGACTGGTAATGCTGTTTTCTTTACTGGTATTACGCTAGCAATTGGGGTGAGCACCTGGTTAATGTCTGCACTACAGTTTCAAGCGGATATGGGAATTTTGTTAACCTTTATGTTCTTATTCAATATGTTGGGGGCTGTTATTTTACTCCCGGCATTAGCCTCGATTTTTTATCGACGTTAATTACTAAATAAGCTAGTTTATCATTGCGGCGAATCAATACTTCGCCGCTTTTTTTATAAATAACCTGAACTCGGGATAAGAATAACCATCCAGCACAGCTCTTTCTGCAGCTCTCTGCGTTGAGCTTGCTTCTAATAACCTGTTATTACTGCGTAAACTCGCCTTGATAGCCACAGAAATAACTGCACTGGCTAGTCTTTAACTGCTAATTGTTATTTAACTCCTCGCTATTTAAGCCAATTTTTTTATATTGCTATATAAAACTGCTCCTTCTTATCCCAAGTTCAGGTTAATAATCAAAATTATGTTACTTAATTAGTGCTAAAGCGCTTCCTTTATCCTACAATTAGCCCAATCTCTTTCGAACTCTAACGCTTGCTGCTTTGAAGTCTGACAAATGACGGTTACAGCATTTATTATCGCGCGATTTTCTCGCATTTTGTCGGCTTGCCGGCAAGGCCTCATATTTTCTTTTGCTTTTACCGATCGGCTCCCAGAAGCTAATTATTATAAACTTTGCGACTACTTTTGCCTGCTTTTCAGGTAAGGAATTTCTATGTCAATTGAACAAAAAATACACGATACAATACTATTTAAGAATGTCATTAAATTAATCGAGTCAAAATTTAGTAAAAAGAAAGCTGCTTTGGTTTCCAGTTTTGCTCGCTATTTCTGCGCTGGTATATCCAGTGTTGATTTTGAGTATAAAAATGCCAATGACCTTTATGCGCCGATTGTTAGTCTATGGAATTATATGCAGAGTAATGATTCTGGCAATAAAGTCAGAGTTTATACTCCCGATCTCGAAAATCACGGCTGGAAATCTAAACATACCGTGATAGAGCTTATTCATGAAGATATGCCGTTTCTGGTTGACTCGGTGCGAATGGAACTGAATCGGTTGGGAATTAATATTCATTTGCATATTCACGTCCCACTTATTTTAGGCCGTGATAAAAAAGGTGATATTTCTACAATTGCCCGGCCCGAGGCCGAAAAACCTTCGGCGGATGTAACGCCAATGTATCTGGAGATTGATCGTCAATTAGACGACTCTGAGTTAGAACTGATAACCAGAGATTTAGAAGAAGTATTATCCGATGTCAGAGTAGCAGTTAAGGACTGGGAGCCAATGAAGAAAAAGCTGACTCAGGTAATTGGTCGGCTTGAAAAACTACCTGCTAGATTAGTTAATGAAAAAAATGCTGAGTGTAAGGACTTTTTGGAGTGGATTAGTGGTAATCATTTTACCTTGCTAGGTTATACCTATTATGAACTAAAAAATGATAAAAATGAGTACCGTCTTGTTCCGCAAAAAAGAACCTCATTGGGACTGAAGACTAAATCTAACTGGTGTCCTAAAGCTTATCGGCTTAGTGATCTGCCAAGTGGCGCTCGAAACTTGATCCTTAACAATGAGAACCTTCTGGTATTAACAAAATTGAGCGCGGTTAGTCGAGTCCACCGTCCTGCGCATATCGACTATATTGGGGTAAAACGAGTCAATGAAGCTGGTGAAATCATCGGAGAAGATCGATTTATCGGCTTGTACAC
>CBDUHU010000276.1:0-5536 GCA_965366725.1 uncultured Kangiellaceae bacterium | reverse complement strand
AAAGAGGCCATTGATTGAGATCGTTAATATAAGGGTGTATCTGATGTCTATCCGCTTTAATCGATATTTCTCTGGAAACCTCAAATTCATTATCCAGAACTAACCCGACTAATATTACTATTGCGATAAAAATAGCAAATATTTTTAGTACTTTTTGCATTTTTATTCCTCCTCAAGAGTATCTGTTAGCTATTGTTATACAAAATGACTTTTGGTTCAGGATAGCATTGCTAACTGATAGTTTTAAAGCAGGAATTTAATAATTCCTTGACAGATATCCGGCAATCCGCCGCTAACCAACTATCTGTTCTAATTAAAGTTTAATGATGTTATAGAATATTTAGCAGGCAAAGTCGGTTAGCGTATGGGGATTAGTTCGCTGAAGAATTCTCTTTGGTCGTCTTATGATCGTCCATCCAGCGAGAAGCTTTGCGCCTTAAGA
Source organism: uncultured Kangiellaceae bacterium (assembly GCA_965366725.1). Taxonomy (GTDB): domain Bacteria; phylum Pseudomonadota; class Gammaproteobacteria; order Enterobacterales; family Kangiellaceae; genus Aliikangiella. The sequence continues at coordinate 5,094 of CBDUHU010000276.1, read as the reverse complement.
AACGGTATACCTGACGCCAGAATTCAGCGAAAGTCGCACCTATAATAATTCCAATAATTAGTTCAAGCATATTTAATCTCCCAAGTGTACTAAATGCTACGAATAGCCAAATTTACATATTGATTAGTCATATTTATCAGAGCAACTTTCAGACCAGTATTAGAAATTAATTTGCATATAGTTAACTAATTGAATTTTATTGATTTTATTGGATCTTCAAGAGTAATTAATGTTTTAATGAGAACTATTTAGTCAAAATACCTAAAAATAGTTGGTCAAAATTACAGGGGAAATAGGTTTTGGATTGGTTAACTTTACTACCACCAGTGGTTGCAATAGTTGTAGCTGTCTGGAAAAAAGATGTCATCATATCACTTTTGGCTGCACTTTTTATTGCTGAAATACTCCAGTCCCAATTTAATCCGGCTCTGGGATTTCTCGCCGTATTTGATCGAATTGTCGGAGTGTTTGCCAGTAGTAGTAATACTCAAGTGTTAATTTTTAGCTTGTTGATAGGTGCTTTGCTCAGTTTGATCAGAAAATCTGGTGGGGTAGCGGCATTTGTAGCCTGGGTTACTCATATTGGATTTGCAAAAAGCCAGCGTAAGGTAGCCACAGTACCAACTTTGTTGGGCATTGTTATATTTATTGAAACAAATCTGAGTATATTGACTGCCGGTTTTATTTCCAGAGACCTGTTTGATAAAGTCAAAATGAGCAGAGCGCGACTTGCTTATATTATCGATTCAACCTGTGCGCCTATTTGCGTAATTATTCTGTTTAATGCCTGGGGTGCGACCATTCTTGGCTTAATTAGTGGTTATGAGTTAGCCAGCCCGGCTAAGACTCTTGCAATGTCGGTTCCTTATAATCTCTATTCATGGATAACACTTGCGCTGGTTTTTTATACTGTCTGGAGTGGCAGGGTATTTGGCCCAATGAAAATATCAGAGCAAAATCAGACAAGTGTTGAGGCTGCGCCGGAGGATAGTCAAAATGCATCAAGTGTCCGTTTGATGGTAGTTCCTCTGTTAACCCTGATTGTCGGAATTATTTTTTTTATGGGGTATACAGGTGATGGTGAAATACTAAAAGGTGATGGTGCAACCTCTGTGCTATGGGCCGTGGCACTGGCATGTCTGGTTGCCTTCATTATGATTAGAACTTCAGCACAGAAACAACCAGCTTCAGAAATGATTAAGTGGAGCTTTGAAGGCATGTCAGAATTATTACCTCTGGTAACAACAGTATTACTTGCGCTGGCGCTTGGCAGTAGTATGAAAGCCCTCGGAACAGGTCAATTTGTTTCACAGATGGTGACAGAAAGTCTCCCTTTGTGGAGTGTGCCCGCACTTATTTTTGTTGCTGGCGCAATTATGTCATTTACCACAGGAACCTCATGGGGGACTTTTAGCATTCTTATTCCTATCGGGGTGCCAATTGCCCTGGCAAGTGGACTACCAGTTGAAGTAATACTTGCTGCGATCCTTGGCGGGAGTGTTTTTGGTGATCATTGTTCACCTATTTCAGATACCACTATAGTCTCTTCGCTTGCTGCTGGTTGTGACCATCTTGAGCATGTTAAAACCCAGCTACCATACGCATTAAGTGCTGGTGTATTGAGTATTATAGGTTTTATTGTTGTTGGTCTTAGTCTTTAATTATGCGCAAGTTGGTTAAAAGTGATTGATATGAATGGCTGATTCAACTGGCTTGCGCGACTCCCACTTCAATTTTTCCAGTTCTGGTTGTGGGTAAAACTCTTTCACGTGACCGAGGCAAAGATAAGCAACAAACTCAGCATCATCAGGGGCTTTGAGAATTTTGCTTATCTTGCTGGGTTGGAGAATACTTACCCAGCCAAGACCGATATTCAACACTCTTGCCATAAGCCACATATTTTGAATCGCACAGACAACACTGTAGCGTCCTGTTTCTTCCATTGAAGACTGTCCTAATACAGGCAGCTTTGAGTGCCGATAAAAAACAGCGATATTGACCGGGGCTTCACTAATACCCTCAAGCTTCAAGGTTGAATATAAATCCTGTTTATCGCTAGTAAACTGTTTTTTGGCCCGTTGATTAACTTGAGTGAAGCTATCAATAACTTGTTGCCGGCTTTGTCTATCTTCAACCATTACAAATTCCCAGGGTTGAGAAAATCCGACCGAAGGAGCCCAGGATGCTGCCTGTAAGATTTTTTTGATTGATTTCTGAGCAACAGGTTCCGAAGAGAAGTTATTACCCCGAATATCTCTACGTGCTTGCATAATTGCGCTGAGTGTCGCTTCATCGGACTGAGTAAATTGGTGGTGGCTCATTGGCTTGTATTATTGCTCTATTATTGATGCTGTTATTTTACGGTAAATTAATCAGTTAGTAACTTTCTTCCCTTTTTAAATCATCATTTGTTAGAATAGGCGTAGGTTTTGGTCATTAAATATGCGGTAAACAGTCGTTTGCGATTAGCGGCGATTACACCGATTAGTTAATTTTTTTTAAAGGTAGAATAATGAGTAATGTATTTGTAGCAATTCTTATGGGGTCCGATTCAGACTGGCCAGTTATGGAAAATACTCTTAAGGTATTGAAAGATTTAGGAATTAAAGCTGAAGTTAAAGTTACTTCGGCGCACCGAACGCCAGCGGCGACTCATGAGTATGTTAAGGACGCGGAAACCCGTGGTTGTCAGGTATTTATCTGCGCAGCGGGACTTGCAGCGCATTTAGCTGGAGCAGTTGCTGGTTTAACAACCAGACCGGTAATTGGTGTTCCAATGGACGGTGGTCCGCTAAATGGACAAGATGCACTACTTTCAACAGTAATGATGCCTGCTGGTGTTCCTGTGGCGACAGTGGCTATTGGTAAAGCTGGTGCTAAAAATGCTGGTTATCTGGCTGCGCAAATGCTTGGTGTAGCTGATCCTGAAGTTGCTAAAAGAGTGGCAGAAGATCGAGCGGCTAACGCGCAGGCTGTAATTGATAAAGATGCTGCATTGCAAAAATTACTTTAAAGCGAATCGCGTCGCCGACATAATTGAAGTAACTACAAGGTATTCTCAGTCGCTGGCAATTGGAGCGAATTAGCCGAACTCTCAAGCACGGGGGGGTGATAGCCTACCCGACAGAATCTGTATATGGACTTGGTTGTGATCCTTACAACCAGAAATCATTGCAGAGAATTCTTGATATTAAAGGGCGGTCGCCAGATAAGGGACTGATTATACTGGTTAGTAAAATTGAACAGGCACTGCCTTTTATTGCAGTGCCTGATGTCGATCAGCTAGCTAAATTTAATTCACGAGAGCCGCGTGCAACAACCTGGCTTATGCCTGTCAAGACAGGATTGTCCAGGTTGCTTTGTGGAAATCATCAGAAATTAGCTGTTCGACTAACCTCTCATCCAATACCCAAAGCTATTTGCGACTATACTGGCCAGGCGCTTGTTTCGACCAGCTGCAATTTGCAGGGGAAAACGGAAATGAAAACAACTGGCGAAGTTCGCAGTCGTATGGGACTTAAAGTTGAGCAGGTGATTGCAGGTCAATGCGGAATGCAAAAACCATCAAGAATTGTTGATTTACTCAGTGGACAAGTTATCCGGGATTAGTGAAACAGTCTGTATTTAAGTACTTACTAACATAATCTTATCAATCTTAATTTTGCCAAATGGCTTCTTATTGGGAACAATAATGACAGATATTAATCAGGTAAAAGATTACTTTTTAAATTTACAAGATTCAATTTGTAGCGAGCTTGCGAGGCTTGATGGCAGTGCCAGCTTTGTTACCGATGAATGGCAACGAGAACAAGGTGGTGGTGGTCGAACTCGAGTGATTGCTGATGGTGGCGTGTTTGAGAAAGGTGGGGTGAACTTTTCTCATGTGATGGGCGAAAAGCTACCTGCGTCAGCCACCGCAGTGAGGCCTGAACTTGCGGGACGGAGTTTTCAGGCAATGGGAGTTTCGCTGGTCATGCATCCAATTAATCCATTTGTTCCAACATCACACATGAATGTACGTTTTTTCGTTGCCGAAAAAGAAGGCGAAGCGCCTGTCTGGTGGTTTGGTGGTGGCTTTGATCTGACTCCATACTATGGCTTTGATGATGATTGTGTTCATTGGCACAAGGCCTCTAAAGATGCATGTTTACCACTTGGTAGTGCAGCATATCCAAAATATAAAAAATGGTGTGATGATTATTTTTATATTAAACATCGTAATGAACCTCGCGGTATCGGCGGCCTGTTTTTTGATGACTTGAACGAGCCTGGATTTGATAAATCATTCGAGTTTACCCGAAGTGTGGGCAACCATTATTTAAAAGCCTATTCGCCGATTGTCGAGCGAAGATATCTGACCGAATATAATGAACAGCACAAGGCTTTTCAAAAAATGCGCCGCGGGCGTTACGTAGAATTTAATCTGGTTTATGATCGTGGGACTTTATTTGGCTTACAAACCGGTGGTCGCACTGAGTCAATACTGATGTCACTCCCCTCGGATGTGGGTTGGTATTACAACTGGCAAGCGGAGCCGGAAAGTGAAGAAGCAAAATTAACAGATTACTATTTACAGGCAAGAGATTGGCTTAATCAGAGCTAGATCAAGTCACAGTAGGTTTATATTAGTAATAATTGAGTAACTCTATTTGTTCAGATATTTAAGGAATCAACATGGCCAACTATTCAACTCAGGGCAGCTATCCATTTAAGCGTCAACGTAGAATGAGAGCAGATGACTTCTCGCGACGGTTAATGGCTGAAAATAAAATATCTGCTGATGATTTTATTTATCCTGTATTCGTTCTTGAAGGTGACAATAAAATTGAAGCTGTGGATTCAATGCCTGGAGTCGAGCGAAAAACGCTGGACCATTTGATGGTAGAACTTGAAGAGGTTTGTCAATTAGGGATCCCTGCAATAGCACTTTTCCCGGTTATTAGCGGTGATAAGAAGTCTCTGTTAGCAGAGGAGGCCTATAATCCAGATGGACTAGTTCAGCAAGTAGTGGCAGCGATCAAACAAAAATATCCTGAACTCGGTGTTATTACTGATGTTGCTCTAGACCCTTATACCAGTCATGGTCAGGATGGA
>CBDUHU010000275.1:0-5551 GCA_965366725.1 uncultured Kangiellaceae bacterium | reverse complement strand
ACAGAATTCTCAACCGAAGGATTACCCCAGGGGATTTTATGCCTTATTTTTGGTGGAGAAGCTCTTAAACCTTCACTGGTTGAACAAATTCGCGCGCTCAAAATAAGTCCACGGCTAGTCAACGCATATGGACCAACTGAAGATACCGTTTATTCAACAATCGCCGAAATTACACCGGAGACTCAGGTGGTTACTATTGGAAAGTCGGTGACAAATTCACGTTCGTACATTCTAGATAATGCAATGCGACCAGTTTCTAAAGGGGAAGCGGGTGAGCTATATTTAGCAGGAAACAAGCTGGCACGAGGCTATCTGTTTGATGAAGCACTGACCAATGAACGTTTTATCAGGACAGAACCCGACTCTCTAATTCCGGAGAGTCGGCTCTATAAAACTGGAGACTTGTGTCGCTGGACAGAAGATGAAACCATCGAGTTTCTTGGTCGAGTTGATCAGCAGGTAAAGATCAGGGGATTTCGAATTGAGCTTGAAGAGATTGAGTCAACACTGGAGTCGATGCAGGGAATTGACGCTGCAGCAGCTGCTGCGGTGGATGGCGGTAGTGGTCAAAAAATACTTGTCGTCTATATTGTTAGTAACGATAAAACACTAACAGAAGAGGCAATCAAAAAGTTCCTGGCACAACGACTGCCTGGATATATGATCCCTCAAATAGTGAAACACATCAAAGCGTTACCACTATTGCCCAATGATAAAATCGACCGCAAAAAGCTCATCAATCTGGAACAGCAACACCACTTAACACAAGATGCCATTGACTCAGGGGTTAGTGCCGATTCTGCTAATAAACCTGACAGTGTTAACAGCACCAGCGGGCAGATACAACAATTAATCAATTCATGCAGTGATCAGCCAACGGCCTTATTGTCAATTATTCAAAGCGAGGTAGCCTCACTGCTTAATTTTAATCAACCAGAACAAGTTTCTCCAAACCTCTCATTCGAGAGCCTCGGCCTTGATTCACTCTCAACACTAGAATTAGCAGGTCGATTAAGCAAAACGCTTGAATTAAAGTTACCTTCTGAGGCGATAATACAACACCCAACACCAAACGCGCTGGTAAACTTTATTAGCAATATGACAGGCCATAATAATGATCTAAGTTTAGTTAAAGGGGGAACCGTTAGCCAAGGTATAACTGAACAACAGACTAATATAGCGACAGATTCCCTCGCCCTCTTTCAATCACATATTCAGTCTAGCCACCCAACGTTTCAGGCTGCCAAAGCAACTGCCTGGTCAGCTGTTGACAAAAGCAAGCTGGTTCAAGAAGTCATGCGTATGGTCAACCACCTTCGTAGAAATCCATATAGTAAAGTATTACGTACCGGTAGCGCAGCCAGGGGTAATGTCACCGACATGTATAATAATGATGAACAGGAGGCTGTTATCTGGACAACCAACCTTTACCTTGGCTTAAACCGTGATAAGAAAGTTATTCAGGAAGCCACTTCCGCTCTACAACGCTTTGGCAGTGGAATGGGCACATCAGCAGCGGCTTCGGGCTTAACCGATCTGCACCTGCAATTTGAAACAGAGTTTGCACAATTAGTCGGAAAATCAAGTGCTTGTTTATTTCCGACAGGATATACCGCCAACGTCGGTGTTGTTGCAGGACTGCTTGGTCAAAATGATGTGGTAGTTATAGACCAGCTTTGCCATGCATCTATTGTTGACGGCGCTCGCCTTTGTGGCGCGGCGATTAGAACATTTCAGCACAATAATGCATCCGATCTTGCCTCAGTACTTGAATCAGAAGCGTCGCCATACCGTACAATTCTGGTGGTTCTTGAAGGCGTTTATAGCATGGGTGAAGGTGCTGCTCCGGTTGCAGAAATCTTACACACTGCAAAACAATACAATGCACTGACTTTAGTTGATGAGGCACATTCATTTGGTTTTTATGGTGAGCGAGGCGCTGGAATTTGTGCGGCACAAGGCGTAACCGAGCAAGCAGATTTTATCATGACGACGCTTAGTAAAGCACTCGGCAGTCTTGGTGGTGTTGTTGCCGCTAAGGAAGAATATGTAGATCTGTTAAGGTCATCAGCAAGAGCCTATATTTTTCAGGCATCAGTCAGCCCAGCTGATATTGCAGCAGCACTAACTGCTTTACGCAGACTTAGTTCAGACGACGAGCTACGTGAGCGACTTTGGGATACCACCCGATACATGCGTCAACAATTTGAACAAGCAGGATATGATTTGGGCTCAGGAGATGGACCAATTGTCACCCCGCACTTTGCTAATAAGGATAAACTATTTGCTATCGTACAGGAGTTATATAAACGTGGTGTTCAAACCTCGGCCGTGACTTATCCAATTGTAGAAAATGGACGAGGCCGCCTGAGACTAATCTGTTCAGCTGCGCACACAAAAGACGATGTCGACAAAACCCTTAAAGCACTTATCGAAGCGGAGCGTGAGGTTGATAAATTACTAAAGCTCAGCAAAGATAAAACAAAAGATCTGAGGGTTGCACATTCCGAAGTTAAACAATGGGCTGGTGTCTTTTCCAATCATATTAGAAAGTATTTAGAAAAAATATCTAGAGCAACACCTGACCTGGCTTTATCATTTAAAACTTCAGAGCAGCCCACCCCGATCACTATTTTAATCAACCAGTCGAAAGTCACGATATGTGCTGACACGACTTCAGATCTACCTTGCTGTGGGATACTTCTGAAAAATGCTGAAGCTTTCACTGCTTTGCACTCATTCGATGTACAAAAACTACTTCATTGTATCTCTGAAGGAACATGTGTTCTAAATGGTCAGATTGAGTCTTTTATCTGGTTTATTGGACGTATGGTTGACCTGCGAGAAAACTTAAAAACACATAAAGAACTAAACACTGATCAAGCACTCAATATTGATTAGACAGGGAACTAAAAAAGCGCGCACTACAATGTTGAGTATATCGGACTATCCAAAAGAGCCTGTATAATTAAATTTATGCAGGCTTAATAAAGATAAATTATGCACTTTTAGCAAATCCAGATAGCTAATTTTAGTGACCACTTCGTAGTACCCTATGCTAGATTTAATCTGCCAAATCTCGATTAATTTTTCACACAAAAATACTCATATGGGGAAATCATTCCCCATATGAGTAACTGTTTAATATTTTTCCTAATTAAAAAGCAGTCGATTAGTTCATAATTGACTCTGCTTTTTGATCATCAGCGCTAGTACTCATATCAAACTTAATCATATGCCCACCATCTTTAGTTCGTTCAACAATCCGATTGTATTGTGCCTGCTTCTCTGTATCGCTCATATCACTAGTTATCTGAATGACTTCCATACTAACGTTTAGAGAAGAAGCAATTGTGATTAGGCTAGTGGTGATAAACAGAATCGAAGCTAACCAGATAAATCGCTTTTTTTGGGCATATGCTACAGCCTTTACTGAACTCTTTTCGCCTGCATACTTGTTTTGACTGGGCAACAGCCGGTAGCCTTTTTTAGGAATTGTTTCCAACAACTCAGGTTCTCTGGGATTATCTTTCAATGCTTTACGGATTTTCTTTATACAATTATTAATAGCGTCTTCACTGACAACCCGTCCATTCCAGACTTTTTCAATCAGTGTTTCACGACTGACCACCTGACCGGCATTTTCAGCAAATAACATAAGCGCTTTAATACAAAGCGGTTGAAGCGGAATATCCTCTCCGTTGCGGCGTAACTTATTTTCATCTTGTAGAAGCGTCCAGCCGTTAATAGCAATTGTCATAATGCCTCCTGATCGTGGGAATATGGTGCAACAAACGAATAACTTCATGAGCAAAAGCTATGCCATAAAAAAGTTAAGAATACTGATTAGATTTTGGTTAGGTATTCCTCACAAAAAACTCAGCTTTAAAATCTTACCGAATTAACGGGTTAGGAAAAGGTTAGCTCAGATATCTTGCGTGGTTGCGGTTAATTATATTTTAATAAAAGCGACACAAATTACCTTAATGGAGTTATTTAATGAAACAATATTATTCAGTCAAAAAGTTAATTACTTGTCTGGCAGTAGTCAATCTATCGGCAGTAAGCGTCTATGCAAAAACCAGTTCCGATGGCGTTGCTAACTCTGCACATGAGCAAAGTCAGCATGGCGCAATACCAGCTGACCGGTGCAAAGCTCTACCTGATTCAACAGTTAGAACTTCATTCACTCGTGGTACTGGTGGACACATTTTAGTCAATGGACAGTTTAACAATCACAAAGAAGTTGCAGTGGTTGATACAGGGGGAATAGGTGTTGGTGGTGTCATATCCGAAAAGGTCATACGTGTAATACAGCCCAAAGATAACTCACAAACTAAAGCCGAGGTACAAGGTGCTAATCATTCTCAGCCAATGAAGATGACCGCACTTCAATCAGTGGGTATCGGCGGAGCGCTTTCTAATAAGCTTAATTTTGTAGTGTCTCCTGGTGCAATAATTCCTGATGAAGCAGAGGCACTAATTGGGAGTGAATATTTATGTAGTTTTATGGTGGAATTTAATTTTAAAACCAATCAGTTAGTTCTTCACCCTAAAAATCAATCTTTGAATACAGTATTCAAGAACTCCGAAATAGAAAGCAAACCGTTAATTTGGGGAACGATTAGTAATCAGTCGAATATTGCAGGAGCAATTGTATTGGACATGATGATTAATAATAAACCGGTTAAAGGGGTTCTTGATACAGGCGCTCGACATTCTATTATGAACTGGAAAGCTGCGAAATTAATGGGTTTAAATGAAGATTCATCTGAAATTATCGTTGAAGAAAACCAAGCGTCAGGAATACATGGTAATGCCGCTAAGGAAAGCTACCGTATCAAAGTTGATCAATTAGGTTTCGCAAATACAGATATTATTTCTAAAAACCTGGATATCAGAATTTCAGATATGGGATCATTTAAACCGTTAGTGGGTGATACCGCGGCTGTTAATCTTGGAGTAGATTTCTTTGAAGGTCGAAGATTGATTATTGATTATGCGAATCGTCAAGTGGCAGTTTCAAATTGATAGGATCAATGACCATAAAATCGAAACCACAAATAGCTCAGTGTAATTTTAGTTTAAATACGACATACGGCTGTATGCTAACTAGCCTTAAGTTCTAATTGACTGGGTTAGAATTAATAACAATAGATTAGTTAATAAATTTTTAGTCGGTTTGGCAACAAGGTTCTCAATATCGCAATCCGACTATCTAATCTTAATGTCTCGTCTTATTTAAAAGTGCAAGTTGTTCTTTTAGCTTCTGTTCAATTAAGTCCGCTGCTTAGAAAAACTCAATACCTTTTCTAAACAAATTAATCATATTTTGCCTCCTGTCACCCAAAAGTAACGACTCAAAAAACATATGCGAATTAATAATTCGCATATCAATAGCTAGAGAAAGCTTGACTGTTTTTGAACGAAACAGTCAATATTCTCACCTGGAAATGATTTAATGATCTTTAATTTCTTGTAACTCATTGCGAACAGGTAGATCTTGCGGCAATTTAATCCCCCATACCAACCCGAACTGCTTTAGCATTAA
>CBDUHU010000274.1:0-5561 GCA_965366725.1 uncultured Kangiellaceae bacterium | reverse complement strand
ACTTAGATCAAAGCCCAGCTGGCTTTATTGCAGCGACTACCGTTATTAATGATAATGGATTTCTGGCATCACCGATGAAAGGAGTAGTTAATCTTTTGTGGGTTGAACAACAATATCGAGAAAAAAATATTGCACAAACATTACTAAAAAAAGTCGAATCCTGTTTCAAAGACATTGGTATCAACCACATAGAATGCCACTACACTGTTGGCAATAACCTGGCGAAAGGCTTTTGGGCTAAATCGGGTTACCATGAACAGAGTACATCAGCTATCAAAAAAATAAAATGATACATTTAAGGCTTGAATAACAATGATCTCAATGACCCCCAACCAAACAAAGCTACTGAAAAAATTTAACGCAGGGAAATTTCATGATGCAAAGCGTCTTGCCAAAAAAGCCATACAGAAAGACAAGAGAGATACTCTGGCAATCGGCATATTAAATAACATTTATCTGGAAAATCATCAAATATCAGAAGCTGAAGGTCTAATCAGTAAAGCCGAACGCAACAGCGCAGACACTATTCAACTTTATTATCCTAAAGCTAAAATACTCATGTATCAAAAGCGCTATACAGAGGCCATTGAATTATTAGAAAAACTAGTTGAACAACAACCAAAGTCGAATAATTACCGAACAAGGCTAGCACAATGTTACAGAAATATTGGAAAATATAATTTAGCTATCTCTCATTACAACGCTTTACTTAATGCTAATCATCAGCTAAATGAAGTAAAAGTAGAGCTATTTTATTGCCTAAAATACTCTCTACCTCAGAATTACAAAAAAAATCTGGAAAATGATATATTATGTTATCTCACCTTTGAAAATGTTAATCACAATTATCTCTCCAGTTATACAAGTTTACTACTGGTCTATAAATACCAGCTAGATATAGCTAACCAGTCAATTGAGCTAAATGATCTGGCGCATGATCAATTATTAATGCGCTCATTAAGACTGATGGTTTTACCTAATCCCAAAATAGAGCAATTACTTACCGGGGTAAGAAAAGTATTACTTAACCAGGTAATCAGCGGTCAGGATATTCCTATTAATCAAATAGAGTTGATCATCAGTCTGGCAATTCAACAATATATTAATGAATACATCTATCTATCAGACAAAGCCGAAGAAGAGGCTATTAATGCACTAATCGAACAACTCAATAGCACTTTAGGTAATAAAAATTTTACCATTGATGAGTTACTGGCTCCGGTCATTTTAATCGCCATGTATCGTCCACTATCTTCATTAGAGTGCAGCCAGAAACTAGTCCAGTCAGGAATAGCCCAGTGGCCAGAGATTATTCGTCCTCTTATAGAGCTTAGTCTTTTTGATAACGATAGGGAGCTTAAAGTTGCAGCAGATATTCCAAGGCTAAATATTATTGACGATATTACTTCAGTAAAAGTTAAACAGCAATATGAAGAAAACCCTTATCCTCGCTGGAAAACAGCCAGCTTTAGCCGTGCCTTAAGCTATAAGAACACACTGCAAACCCGACTGATCGGATTTAATGCCCCACTTCATCTTGATGATAATCCATTGAGAATTCTGGTGGCCGGATGTGGAACAGGAAAGCACGCAATTGAGCTTGCGAAATTCTACCCCAAGACAAAAATTACTGCAGTTGATCTGAGTTGTCGAAGTCTAGCCTATGCAAAAATTAAATCAGAAAACTACCAGATTAATAATGTCTCTTTTGTTAATGCGGATATATTAAATCTAACTCAACTTAACCGGAAGTTTAACATCATCGAAAGTATCGGCGTTCTACACCATATGAAAGAGCCAGAGAAAGGCTGGAGTGTGTTGACCGAGCTGTTAGTTCCTCAAGGGATCATGAAAATAGGACTGTACAGCGAGCTTGCCCGTCAACCAATTGTAAAAGCAAGAGAAATTATCAAAACTCATCACATCGATACCAGTAATCAAGGAATAAGAGAGTTTCGTCATAATGCTATGCAGGGTATTTATGGTAAAGATATTCAACTATTAGCTTGCAACTCATTAGATTTTTTTAGTATGAGTGGTTGTCGCGACCTTTTTTTTCATGTTCAGGAACATCGATATACTTGTGAAAAAATTCAACATACACTAGATTATTTCAATCTCAATTTTCTGGGTTTTTCCGAACTAAACCCACTAGTCGAATCTCTTTACAGGAAGGAGTTCCCCGACGAGAACACAATGACATCACTGCAAAACTGGGCAGTAATTGAACAGTTAGAACCTCGCTCATTTGGCGGTATGTATCAGTTCTGGTGTCAAAAGCAATGACCCGAAGCTAATCAGCACTAGACTTTAACTATCTGATTTACTATTAAACAGCGATAGAATTATGGATTCAAGGTTTCTTGTATAGGCTCTGGTATTAAACAATGGCGATTTTACTTTCTGTTTTTTTACTTCTCCCTTTAATCTATCCAGTTGTGTTTGCTCATTTCCAAGTTTAATTGCCAGTGCTTGATACTGTTCTATGGAGTTACATATTAATCCATCTAAGTTCATGCAGTGTAATAAACTACCGGCGACTCTGGAAATAAATGATTTACCAGAAATAGTAATAACAGGTACTCCGGCCCAGAGCGCATCGCTAGTGCTCGTATGACCATTAACCGGATAGGTATCGAGTATCAAATCGACAAGTTGTAAACGAGAAAGGTGTAATTCCTGCGAGCAGTGTTCTGCAAAAACGATCCGCTCTCGAATAATTCCAGATTCTTCAGCTAACTTTAACAAATTATTTTGAGCTTCTGTATTACTCACCAGACACCATAATATGCTTTCCGGAGTAGCCTCCAGTATATTGCACCATGCTCTGAAGATTTTACGATTTATTTTATAATTTTGATGAAAGGCACCAAAGATAACGCCCGATTCAGGTAAACCAACATCTGCTCGTGAAGGTGATATAGCTAACACTCTGGTATCATCAGTTGGCTGATAGCAATCAGGCATAAAAATCACTTGTTCTTCAAACTGTTGTTCATTAGTTTCACTCAGAAAATGATCACTAATAACATAATCGACCAATGAATTACCCATAGTTGCAGGATATCCAAGATAGTTAATTTGTATTGGTGCCGGATGTAATGCCAACAACTGAGAGCGTGTATTCTGGGTAAACCCCTTTAAATCAAACAAAATATCGATCTGATCGCTACGTATTAAATTAGCAATCTCCTGGTTATTCAATCGCTCACAGTTTTTAAAGTTTTCAAACCCTGCTTCCAATCTCTGTCGCATCACTGATTTATCATCAGGTCCATATGAATAAGCAAATACTTCAAATCGTGACCGGTCATGTAATTCAAAAACCCTGATAAGCAGATAAGCTGTTGCATGTTCGTGAAAATCCGCTGATAAATAACCGATACGCAGTCGTTTATTACTTTTCATTAAAGGCTGCTTTATTTTATTTTTCAGACTAATTCTATTCGTTTTTAACCAATGTCTGGCAACCGCCAATTGTTCATCATAATCACTGTCCTCCAGGGTAATGATGCTAAATGGAGGGATCTCAACATCCACTCCTTTCACTAAAAGCTCTCGGCATATGTCAGCTTGCTGGTCTGCCTCTTGCCAACGGCAACATTGACGAAGCGCATGTAAAAGCGGTGCCCTCGCTGGATAACATTGGTTATCTTGTTCAATGACTTCAGTTAAATAGTGAACAGCTTCATTATAATTTTTTTGACGAAAAGAAATTATTCCCAGGTTATATTTTGCTTCAATATACTCACTATTTTCAACTAATGCTTTTTGATAACAGGCTGTCGCCAGAGAATAATCGGTAAGTTGTTCATATAAATTACCGAGACTATTAAATAGCTTCGCAGAACGAACACCCTGCTTAATTAGTTGCTGATAACATTCCATTGATTTCTCAAAATTACGATTATTGTAATATGCACGAGCAAGAATATATTGTGCATCAGGATAATCTGGAATAAGACTAAGCGATTGATGACAGCTACTTATTGCTTCCTGATAATGTCCCATTTCTAATAAACAACTTGCCATATTACACCAGGCAACAGCATGTTCTGGCATTGCTTCGGTCACCTTAACAAATAGTTCAAGCGCACTGACATAGGCTTTATTATTAAGGTAAATGACGCCTGAGTTATTATTAGCATCCACCTGTCCCGGCTCAATCTCCAGTACTTTTTTATAGCAAGTCAGCGCTTTATCTTGCTGTTCGTTGGTTAAATGGTAGTTACCAAGCGTTAGCCAGGCGTGCCAGTTTTCAGGATTAATTGTCAATGCACTTTTCAAATGAGTGACCGCTGTACTCGCATCATTGCCTTGAAATAAACACTGCGCCAGGATTACTAATATTTCATCGTCAATCTTATCACTCTCTAGCAGTGAGTTGCCCAAATCTATAGCTTGAATTAGTTGATTATTTTCGAGATACGTTGCTATAAGTATTCTGTTATATGCCAGTTCATCAGGTTTCAGCTGAGTTGCAATAGAGAGGTATTTTATGCTTGGTTGATATTGTTTCAGTTGGCGATACAAGATACCAAGTAAATGATTTGCCTGAGCATGAGCAGGATTTGAATGAATAAACCGATGATACCCTTCTTGCGCGCTGGTAAGTTGATTTGCCTGATGGAAACTAATTGCCTCCGCCAGTATTTGTTCGTCCTGGATGGACTTTAGATTTCCTTTAATTGAACTGGGAATTCGATTCATAACGGATTTTGGTTACTCTCAGTTAACCTGTTGATGCCCTTACAGGAAGTTAAAGAGATTAAGCCCCTGAACTCTTACAAAACTTGCTTGGGCAGCCTCAAGGACAACTAATTGTTGTGAGAATCTGGTTGATGCTTCAACAACATCAAGATCCTGCACACTTGAAAGTGCAGTCTTGCTGGTTATTATTAACGACAAGTTTGAATTGAATTCTGAATCGATCGCATTCAATCGACCACCAACTGCTCCGCGAATGCTATCAATATTTTGCATACTTCGATCAAGCGTTTCCTGCACACTATTAATGACGTTAGTAAACTTTGCCCTACCTGCATCCGACTCTATGTAGTTTTCAACACCATCAATTGCCATTTTGATGGTTGTAAATAAATCTTGCGATGCACTTGGTGCGACACTAAACTGATCCCCTGCCTGAGGATTTCCAGTAACAGCAGTTGAAATACCGTTAAAAGTAATCTCATCACCTTCATTCCAGATAGTCGTGGGCACAACGGTCGTCGCAGAGACATCACCAGTAACACTATAAGTTTTGTTTCCACTGGCATCAACTCCAAACGAAATGGTGTATGGTTCGGCAAGAAACTGAGGCGGAGCCTGGTAACTACCAGGAGCAATAATTCCTGTACCAGTATTTGCCGGTGCAGGTGTCGCCGTGAATTTACCATTCCCATTTTTAATGTTCATAAAAGCATCAAATCCGGGTTCCGACACAGCAACCACTACCCCGCTACTGATCCGTAACATACGTTGGTTTTGGTCGCCATTATATACAAAGTTTCCTGCTGCATCCCGACTGAATGGTTCTACTTTAACCTTGCTGCCGGAAAATA
>CBDUHU010000273.1:0-5573 GCA_965366725.1 uncultured Kangiellaceae bacterium | reverse complement strand
TGCAAACCTGGATACCAAGATTTGAACAAGATAATAGAAACTATTTGACCGTTGCCATTGGCTGCACAGGCGGTCAACATCGTTCAGTTTATATGGCTGAAAAACTGGCTAATAATTTTTCCAGATTGTATCCCGAAACACAAATACGCCATAGAGAATTACCAGAGGTGTAATTACATCATGCTATCGTTAACCTGCGAAGTTGTTAACCGAAAAGGTTTACATGCAAGAGCGGCAGCTAAGATAGTTGCTTTGGTGGTTAATTACCCTTGTCAGGTAACCCTGACACATAAGCAGTGCAGTGCGCCTGCAGATAGCCTGTTAAAACTACTCACTCTCAATGCGCCCCAGGGCTCACAAATTGTTGTTAAAGTGAATGGCGAGCAGTCGCATATGCTAGCGCGTGAAATACAACTGCTGTTTCAATCTGGCTTTGGCGAATAGTCACCTTTCTATGAGAGAAAATATTCTATAATAACTCCCAATATCGCCCGTCTCTTGGTAAATAATAATTATCACTATCAAATGAAATAACAATTCTCTCAGCTCTACCAACTAGTTCATTTCTTGGTACCATTCCTATAACCCTGGAATCGGCGCTATTATCGCGATTATCTCCGAGCACCAGAAAGTGCTCAGCAGGCACCTTAACCTCAGCAAATGAGCTTAAGGGGTTCATTCTGTCTGCACGGGTTCTAATCGGGTAGCTTCTGGTTAAATCAGCAGCACCAGATACTCTTTCCTGAGCTGTTGGCTTTTCTATGAAATAATCAGCTAACTCACGATCTTTCATAAACTGATCAAACTCCTGCCCTAACTGCATTGGAGCAACCTGAACCCATTTCCCGTTTATTTTCAAGTGATTATCCACCATTTCAACTCGATCACCAGGAAGCCCAATCACTCTTTTAATTAATCTTTCATCAGCCTGCCTGGACTCAAAAACAATAACATCGCCAAACTCTGGTTCGGCGTGACGATTAAGATTAATATCAGTAAACGGAATTTTTACATCATAAGCCAGTTTGTTAACGAAAACTCTATCACCAATTAATATATTTGGTTGCATAGACCCGGTTGGTACATTATACCAATCAGCTAGCGCAGTTCGAAAAAAGAGCATCAGAAAGATAAAACCAATAAAACCCTTATTATTCTTCCAGAAATTACTTAACACTGTTACTACCTCCGTATACAGGCTATTCACTAATCAGCAAAACGTTTAATAGAACTGATTTTACTGTTGGTTAGAGCAATAGAGCAATTTGAAGTTCAGCTGAGAAACATTATTTTACACTCAAATGATACTCAATCAGTGCGTCAATCGTCATTGTTGCAACATCAGCCTAATAATTTTTGTATGGCGCTATAATAATCCCCCACTTTCTGCTTTAACGGTTGCTTGAAGCCAATCGGTAAATGCCTTTATTTTAGGTCGCTCAGCAGCTTCCTCAGGACATACTATGTCGTATGAAAAGTCGCTCTCCATCATCAATTCAAATGGCTGAATCAAGCGCCCGGCTCTGACATCAGCCTGTGACAAAACAGAATGCCCCATAGCAATTCCCTGCCCATAAATAGCAGCCTGTTGAACCATTGCCGTATGGCTAAACACCGGACCTTGATTCAGATTTATCCCTTTCACTCCGGCAAACTTTAGCCAGCGTCTCCAATCATTCGTATTGCCATCATGTAGCAGAGTATGATGTTTTAAGTCCTCAGGTGCTTTTAATGGCTTTTTGCCCTCCAGCAATGAAGGTGAACAAAGCGGAGTAAGACGTTCACTTAATAAGGTAACTGAGTGCATACCAGGGTAATCACCTGTGTCATAATAGATAGCGACGTCGACATCTTCCCGCACAAAATCGACATTTTCATCACTTGCTTTGAGGCGAACCTCAATCTCTGGATAAATTTCGCTAAAATGGGACAACCTTGGTACCAGCCAAACCGTTGCAAATGTTGGAACCACACTCACAGTCAGTGCGCCGCTTGCGCCTTAACCAATTCAGTCGCATTACTAAGTATTTCAAATACATCTCTTATCTTGGGCCAATAACTTTGTCCTTCATCGGTTAACAATAGCTTACGGTTTCTTCGGATAAATAATGCGACCCCAAGAAACTCTTCAAGCGATTTTATTTGATGACTAACAGCTGCCTGAGTTACAAATAACTCATCAGCTGCCCGAGTAAAACTCAAATGCCTTGCAGCAGCTTCAAAAGCCCTGAGACTCTTTAACGGAGGAAGCCTTCTCGCCATAGACTAATCACCTGAATTTTTACTGGGTTGATAATAATTATTTAATTGTCTGCGTTCAAAGAATACAGACAATTTAGCTTATTCATTAGTTTTTCTAATGCGAATCATTATAAATGATCGTTTGAAAAGAAACAATCATGTCCGTATAGTTCGCTCCAAGTTCAGCGGGGCTGATGACTTAAGCAGTTGATGAATAATTGAACAACTATTTTTCATCTGTTTTTTGATTAGAGAGTTTGATATTAATTAGCAAATTCTATTTATCACAGTCAATTTTCCAGCGAGCAGTTAGCTAAGTGTTCTCTAGCGAGTCATTTTAGCAGTCCATTACATTAGTAACGGATTTGAGGTTTTCCTCAATTAAAAAGGGCATGACGTTCTTTTTAAACAAGTTTGAATGTTATTTTGTTCAACAGTTTTTTTGTCATTGATTTGACTTTATTTTGAGAGTTGTTTTATTTCTGTCCCAACAGATTTAATTAGTGGATGCTGTGACCTCCTACCCTTTTTGGTCCTAATATTTCACAGCAAATTACTAGTGAGGCTTACTGATGTAGGCCTTTTTTTTTACCTTAAATACGGCATAATAGAGCATCTTTAATAGAAATTAAGTCGGTTCTGTCAATTTATGTCTCTTTACACCCAACCTCACCTGACTAATTCCGTTGTAATGGTTCGACCCGTTGATTTTGGTTTCAATGAGCAGACCGGAAAAGATAATGAGTTCCAGCACCGCCCGAGCAAACACCAAAGTAATCAAATCACTCAATCAGCACTGGCTGAGTTTGATGCTATGGTGGAACAAATTAGAAAATATCAGATTGAAGTACTGCTATTGACCAAAGAGCATACGGAACAAACATTGCCCGATGCAATATTTCCCAATAATTGGTTTTCTACCAGAAATGATGGCAAGTTATTTATCTACCCAATGAAAACAGCAAACCGCAGAGCAGAAGTACAAATAGAACCTCTGACAAAACTATTAGTTAGTGCTAACTACAAGCTCACAGACATTGTTGACTTAAGACAAAAAATGAACGATAGGCTTGTACTTGAGGGCACAGGCAGTCTGATTTTTGCTCACTCAGAAGGTCGTCTGTTCGCTGCACATTCTGAGAGATGCAACTCTCATGCGCTAGAGTTCTACGCTTCTGAGTATGGGTATCAACTAACCTCTTTTGACTCACTCAGCCAAAACGGTCAACCAATTTATCATACAAATGTATTGATGTCCTGTGGCCGGAATTTCGCCGTGATAGCCACCAGCGTTATTGCAGACCAAAAACAGCGTAAACAGACAATCAATGAGCTTGAACAAAGCGTCGAAGATATCATCACCATTACTGAGACACAGATGGCACAAAGTTTTTGTGCCAATATTCTTCAATTAGAAGACAAAAACCAACAACCGGCTATTGTTATGTCAAATAGTGCGTACAAAGGTTTTAACCGACAACAGGTAAAGCTCCTGGAGAAGCATGGTTCTCTAATCGTGTGTAACATCCCAACAATTGAGCACATTGGTGGAGGTAGTGCCCGTTGCATGATTGCAGAAAATTTTCTCACACAATACTAATAAGCAATCTCCGGAATTGCATATTTGGGTGATTTTCTCGAAATTTCAACTAAACTTAGGCTACCTAGAGAAAATACATTATTTTTCATTAACTTATGTCATATCCTCAACTACCGGGCTACGAAATTAAAAAAGAATTTGCCGCTGGCGGTATGGCTAATATTTACGATGGGGTACAAACCTCACTAAATCGACCTGTTGCAATAAAGTTCCTCAACAGAAAGCTCCTTAGTCATCCAGAAGCAAAGGAATTATTTGACAGCGAATCGCTGATCATTGCAAAACTGAATCACCCTAACATTGTGCAAGTTATCGATAAAGGCGTCACAGAAAACTCTCAGCCATATTTTGTGATGGAAAAGCTCATTGGTATTGATCTTTCTGAAATGTTAGCGCAAGGCGAGTTACCATTTAATAAAAAAATCGATATCGCACTACAGCTATGTAAGGGATTAGCCTATGCTCATCGAAATGGAGTTATACATCGAGATATAAAACCATCTAATATCATCATCGATCAGCATGGTAATGTAAAAATACTGGATTTTGGTATTGCCCAAACTGAATACCACCAGTCCAACAACCAACAATCATCCAGTGTTATGGGAACCAGTGGATATGTTGCACCAGAGCAGCAGGAGGATTACAGTAATGCGACCTTTGCCAGTGATATATTTTCAGTGGGAAAATTATTCTCAGAGCTATTTCGTCAAACCAACACAAAGTCTCAAACAACCGCCAAAGAATATCTACCAAAAAACCTTCCTGAGGATCTAAACAAATTAATTAACAAATGTTCCCATCCCTCAGTTAGCCAACGATACCAGTCACTGAATGATGTTCGGGACGAATTACTCAAGATTTCTAAAGGAAGTCATTTAAGCCAACTAAACCTTCAAGAGGTACAACAGGAAAACAAAGATCTTGTTAATAATTTTGTATTACTTGATGTATTGAGCAAATCCGTATCAAAGCGAGTTTACCTTTTTCAGAAAAAAAGTAACCATCAATTGCTGGTTATAAAGCGAACAACTGGTGATCATAGTGGATTAAAGCAGGCAAAATACCTGTCCAGTTTACAACACCCAAATATTATCAGAGTATTTGCGGCAGCTAAGAGTCACAATGATACAACACTAATCACCGAATACCTTTCCGGGGGAAGTCTAAATAACCAGCTAATTAAGGGGATCAGCGAACAAAAATTCTTACTTCAGGCTTGTCAAATATGTTCTGCTATACATTTTGCTCATCAAAACAATATTCTCCACAGCAATTTATCTCCCAATAATATTCTCTTTGATGACAAGAAAAATATTAAGCTGTGTGACTTTGGTCAAACCACAAATAGCAATGATAACCCGCAACTTAGCAGAATGTATCAACCACCAGCTAATCAGGGTTTTAGCGAACAATACGACATTTTCTGTATGGGAGCCGTTTTTTATCATATGCTTTATGGGGTCCCGCCTGGCACACCAGTGACCGGTTCAACCAGTAAAATATCATTTAGATTGCAAAAACTGATTGATAAGATGATGTCAATTAACCCACTTGATCGGCCTGTTTCGGCAAAACAGGTGCAGGTAGAATTACAAAGAATAGCCAACTCAACAAATAAGCGGGTGCGATCAAAGATCGGCCAACCAACAAATTCGAAAAAAGACCATAAAGCTCAACCTAAATTAACCATAAACGAGGCTGAAGCTAACAAAACCAGGTGGCTATCATT
>CBDUHU010000272.1:0-5588 GCA_965366725.1 uncultured Kangiellaceae bacterium | reverse complement strand
CGGACAGATTGTATTCGCCATACATCACACCGGCATAAACTCCAACCTGTCCAGATTGAGTTCCCGGGTGAGGTATTTGCAAACTATCACGGGTGAAGCCAGCATCTTCAATCGCCATCCATGCATGTTGCAAAAATAGTCGTTCCTGCGGATCAATTGAGTGAGCTTCACGCGGAGAAATATTAAAGAAGCGAGGGTCAAACTCATCAACGCCTTCAATAAAACCACCCCATTTGCTGTAATGATGATCACCTAAAGCTGGATCCTCACTATAGTAATCCTGCCACTTCCAACGTGATGCAGGTATTTCAACAATACAGTCTTTACCCGCTTTCAGGTTTTCCCAGTATTCACTGATATCTGTCGCTTCCGAATAACGACCACTCAATCCAACAATGGCAATTGGCGACTGATTATTGTCACTGACATTATTTTTTATATTTCTGCTTAGCGGCGCAGATTTATTAGCCAGCGCAACGGTAGCCTTAGACTTAAACTTTGCTACCGGCTTTGTTGAACTTGATTGAGCAACCACTTTTACCTGCTTTTCTTTTACTGAAAAAAGTTCAGCTAAACGGTCTTTATGTGAAGTAACAAAATATTCGGCTAATTCACTAACGGTCTGGTATTCAAAAAATAACGTTTTAGGAAGTGAGCCAAAAGTTTTTTCCAATTGGTTTGTCAGGTTCATTGCCAGGATCGAATCGATACCATATTTATCCAGACCAGCAGTTAACTCGATGCTACCAACAGGTAACTTGAGCAGGGTTGAAATCTCTCCGGATAGATAATTCGATGTTTGCTGATTTAAGTAGTCCAGCGTATTACTGCCCGCTTGATTATTGTTTATCGGATTAATCTTTGTTCGATGATTACTTTTTTCCAATTCCACAGGTTTGTTAACAAACTTCTGACTTGAAATGAGTTTCTCACGCATTTTTTTGAGATCACCTTTCATCACTAATACTTGATTGAATTCAACGCTCAAACAACTTGCTAGCGCCTGAATAGCAAATGAATTAGTAATCGCGGTCATTCCAGTTTCTTGTTGTAAATAATGCAGAGCATTCTCTTCGATGACCATGCCTCCTTTCTGCCAAAGAGGCCAGTTAATCGTCAGGCTCTTACCATGTCGTACACCATCCATTACCTGTTTGTTTCGATAGCAGGAAAATTGATCCATAAAGCCATTAGCCGTCGCATAATCAGACTGCCCAACATTACCAAGCCAGGATGCAGCAGAAGAAAATAGCAGTAGAAAGTCCAGGTGAATATGTTTTGTCGCCTGGTCAAGATTATAAGTGCCATTAACCTTCGGCCCCATAACTTCAATAAACTCTTCCTGAGTCTTTTTCAATATATAGCTATCTGAATTCATTCCTGCACAATGAATAATTCCCTTAATCAAAGCCCCTGTCTGTTCAAGGTCTTCGACCATTTGGTTAACTTGACTTAACTGATTAATATCTAAATTGCGATAAAATAACCGGTTTCCAGCATTGTTGATTCCACCTAAAACATCTTTCTGCTTTCGAGACCAGTCGTTTTTATTTAATTCATCGCGACCAGTTAAAAATACCGAAGCACTATCTGTTTGTTTTAATATTTCCCTTGCCAGAGTCACGCCTATGCGACCTAATCCTCCAGTTATAATATAAACGCCTTTTTCCTTAAATAACGATTGTTTTAGCTGGTCGCCAGCATGAGTTAATTGAGCGGGTAATTCTTGCCATCTCAAAACTTCTCTTTTTCCAGCACAAAATCTGATCGTTCTCTCTTCCACCCTGAGAGACTCTTGTTCAAGCAGGCTAGATAATTTCTCATTTGAAATATCACTTTCCAGCAATAATATTTGTGTTACCAGATCCGGATTTTCCAATGAAACAGTTTTCAAAAAACCAGAAATCCCTAAAAAGATATCACTATCTTCTGTTTTCTTGATAATGAGCTGGATAAGTGTTTTACCTGGCCCGTGTTTTTTAAGCAACTGTTTAATCTGGTTAAAAACTGACAAGCTAATACTCGAATATGCCGTGGCAATATTTTTATTGACTGACTCAATCCATTGGTTATCAACCCTATTTTCTTGATTTGAAATAAAACCTTGGTACTTAGAAAATTCACCGACAAATAAACGATGATGCTGTTCAAAGTGAATGACCGGTTTTTCGTCAAGCTGACTACCAGGCTCTTCTATCCATAAAGGAGCAGCTAGAAGTGAATCACCAGATTCTTTTTGCATTTTCATTGCTTTAATTTTCTTTAGCGCTTCTCTTCGCTTAATTTTCCCTGATGAAAGTTCAGCGTATATTTTTTTTAATTCATTTTTCATCTGACTCACTGCTCTAACTCCACTGCTTCATCAACAGAAATTTCGTTATCGATAACACTATCAACAATCATTTCGTAAAATTGTTGGTCAAAGTCAATATCTTCATCTTCCGCGAAGTTCTCTTCGTATTTTGAAGCTTCAGAGAAACTGGACGGACTAAAGTTATCAGCCTCAACAATTCTTGTAGAAAAACCGCTTACCTGAACAAAAACATTACCGTCCAGATCACATAAATCGATATCATATTTATTAAGCTTATTGTCTAATTGACTATCCGTTGAACGTCTGACCCACGCCAGCATATTCTTTTGGCATGGGGCTAAAATTCGTATTTTTTCTAAAGCAAATGGAAGCGCCGGGTTGATTTCGTTTTCCCCCAGTTTTTCCAACAGACCAATACAGGACTGCAAGGCACTATCCATAATACTAGGGTGTAACCAATAATCACTTTGAGTTAATTCTACTTTTTGTGGTAACTCCAACCTTGCTAACAGCTGGTTATCGCCAACATTTAACCAGCGAATCCCCTGATGTGCCTCACCATAGTCGAGTCCTATTCGCGAGAATGTCTGATAGATTTCTTTTGCCTGATAAGTATTGCTAAGTTGGCTTTCAATTAGCACCAAATCAAGTGGCTCTGACAAGTCAGACGTTGTGAGAAGCGCATGCCCTTGAGCATTCAGGTTTTCACTTTCTGTTAACACTGTATTCGATTGACTTTCATTGGAAGGGCTACTAAAGATTTCGAAATTAATTTGTCCAGACTCTGTATGTTCCAGATTAACTTTGACTCTGGTAGCATTGTCAACAACCATTGGTCTTACCCAGATAGTATGCTGTAACTCCAGTAATAAGGTTTGACTGTTGCCAGACATCGCCTGTTGAATCGCAGCACGAGCCATTTCCAAGTAGGCAACACCAGGCATTACTTTTTGTTTTACCTGATTTCCAAGATTAACCTGATGATCCTCCAGAAAAAATTCATTACCGGTAAATATCGAAGTATAACTTTGCTGGAAAAAATCAGAGTTATTAATCTGTACCAACGGATGAAGCATGACATTTTTTCTATCAGATTGAAGCTCATTGACGGTTTCACTAATCCAATAACGTTCTTTAGCAAATGGATAGACCGGCAGGCATATTTTGCCAGGTTTTTGTTGCGGATATAGAATACTCCAGTCAACCGCCAATCCTTTTACCCACAATCCAGTCAAACGGGATAATTGACCTTGTGCAACCCACTTTTCAATAATGGTCTCTTTCATATCATCATCCTGACTGATAATACGCAGGCTTTCTTTGTTATCGTTAACCTGCGCATGATAGATACCAACAGCACTGGATTCATCAACCAGATATGCTTCCAGACGTTCACCAAGTTGTGTCAGTGAACCAGCCATGATCCCTAATCGCTGCTCCATTGCCTCTCGTCCAACCTGCAAGGTATAGGCTAACTCCGATAAACTAAAGGACTGCTTCTTATCCTTGATAAAGCTGATTAAATCCCTGACTTTTTGCTTTAATTGAACCGCTGTTCGTGCTGATAGCGGGAATATCATTTGTTCATTTTCAGTAACTACCACCACTTCATTCTCTGACGAAGGCTGAGCAATGTACTCCGCAATCACCATATGAGCATTGGTGCCACTGAAGCCAAACGAACTAATCGCTGCCTGACGTTGTTTACCCTGCTCAACCTGCCAGTCTGATAATTCTTGATTAATATAAAAAGGACTATCGGTTAAACCTTTCTCCCCACTAGCAATATGTTCATTCAGTTGATTGAAATTGATGGTCGGTGGTAATTGCTGATGCTTAATCGCTAACATCAACTTGATAAAACCAGAAATCCCGGCTGCCGTTAAGCAATGCCCGATATTACTTTTTACCGAACCTAATGCACAGTAACTGGTTTTGTTGGTGTACTTTTTAAATGCTTCGCGCAATCCTTCAATTTCAATCGGATCACCCAGAGGTGTACCAGTACCATGCGCTTCGATTAACTGAATATCAGTTGGGTCAATTTGAAATTTATCGTAAACGTCTTGTTGTAGCCGGGTTTGAGAATCGGGATTAGGCGCGGTAATTCCGTTGGTTTTACCATCCTGATTAACTCCCCAACCACGGATGACACCTTGAATAATATCTCCATCTCTTTCTGCATCGGCCAGCTTCTTTAATACAACAACGCCAACCGCTTCGCCCGGAACAAAACCATTTGCCCGTTGATCAAAGCTATAACACCGGCCGTCTTTAGACAACATACCCGACTGGGAAGTTTTGATATGCATTTCCGGACCAGCCATCACATAAACACCACCCGCCAGAGCCAATTCACTATCGTTAGCATTCAAGCTATCGCAGGCATTGGCAATGGCAACCAGTGACGAAGAGCAGGCGGTATCAATCGATAAGCAGGGCCCTTGAAGATCCAGAAAATAAGAAACTCTTGCAGCCAGTATAGATGGTGCTGTACCTGTAAACCCCTGAGCACTAAGTTGCTGCTCTCTGGTATACAGGTGATACTCGCTGGTGGCACATCCAACGAAAACACCACAGCGACTACCAGATAATGATTGGGGATCATAACCGGCATTTTCTATACTCTGCCAGCTAGCTTGCAGAAATAGCCGTTGCTGGGGATCCATACTCTCAGCTTCAATCGGCGAAATGGTAAAAAACAATGGGTCAAAACAATCATAATAATCCAGCCCACCTAACCACTGACTATTAGTTTTTCCAACAGTTGGCTCACCAGCCTGATAGTAGCGAGCAACATCCCAACGTTTTTGTGGAATGCTGCTGATACAGTTTTTGCCTTCAGCCAGGTTATCCCAGAACTGTTCGATATTTTCTGCTTGAGGGAACTGACCGGCCATACCAATTACCGCAATCGGTTGACGTTGATTGCGTGGAGCTTCGATGCCTGTTGTTCGCAGCGAATTTTGCTGACGCAATGAAGTCAGTTTAGCAACTTGAATTGGTTCAAACTGATTATCGAGTTGCGGTTCAACCGTTATAACTTCAGCAGAAATTGCCGCAGGCAGGGTATCAGAAATGGTTCCGGCTTTTTCTGCTTCACTCTGAACATACTGGCTTAGCTGTTTCAATGTTGGATAAGTATAAACTTTGGTCGCTTCAATGGATGTTTGATACTGATCATTGATTTTTCTTATCCAGGTAACACCGGTAATTGAATCAAGACCAAGCTCGATAAACTGCGTATCTTCATCAATCTCATCGGCTTGCATAT
>CBDUHU010000271.1:0-5594 GCA_965366725.1 uncultured Kangiellaceae bacterium | reverse complement strand
CGCGTTAACATCAGATTCTCGCTATACTCTGGTGTCAAATCTCTCTAGAGAATATTATTATATTTCGTTAAGTGTTAATGGAGAAATTGCCAGAGATTTTGATCGTAAAAATACAACTTTGTCATTGGGTGCATCTTTTTCATCGGACTCTATTGATCCGGAAGGAGGACGCCCGCTAGCTTTGTCTTCTATGGTTATTGACAAGGGACAGTTTAGCTCTGGTGATGATTACTGGAATGCTTTTAATGCCACTCGAATTGAGGGCGATGGTGATCTGGATACCGCTGAATTGTTAGTCGGTTGGACTCAGGTGGTTAATCGTAGAATGATAATGCAATTTAATTATAGTTACGCCGATGTCAGCGGTTATTTGACTGATCCGTTTAAACTACTCTCTGTGATTGATAACAACGCTGAAACACAGGATGTGGTTTATGAGAATAGGCCGGATTCTCGGGCTCAGCATACATTATTTGGTATGGCAAAATATCATCTGGAAAAGTCGGTGGTTGATTTTTCCTATCGTTATCTGACAGATGACTGGGATATTGATTCTCATACTATCGATTTTAAATGGCACCTTTTTGCCGCTGATAATAGCTTCTGGGAACCGCATATTCGTTTTTATCAACAATCGGCGGCTGAGTTTTATCAGCCTTATTTAGTGGTTGGTGATTTATTACCTTCCGTTGCAAGTGCTGATTATCGTCTGGGAGAAATGACAACAATGACTCTCGGGTTAAAGTATGGTTTTACTCTAAATGGTGGTAATAAAGCTGAGATCAGGGCAGAGTATTATCGTCAGGAACCAAAAGCGGATGGTGCTGAAGCTGTTTCGGCTGCCAGTCAATTAGAACTTTATCCTGAGTTAGATGCCTTTGCACTTCAATTTACTTATTTTTTCTAACTGGAGACTTATTCTGGTTGTTGACTGGGTATACCTGTAGCATCGATTCACTGACTAGTAATAGTCGGTGCGCGATGTTCTTGGTTTTAGTGTATTTATCTGAGTAAATAGTCAAATGGTGATTGATTATAAGATTCAACAACAAAAAGATTTTTTCAAGATTACTTTCAGTGCAATGGCGTGCCCATGTGAAGTATTGGTTTATACTCGGGAGCTTGAGCTGGTTGAACGCGTTGCCATAATATCGAGCGCTGAAGCTTGCCGTGTAGAGCAGCGTTTTAGTCGCTACCAGAAAGGCAATCTGTGTTGGCAAATGAACCATAGCCGAGGGAGTGTCATTGATATTGATGATGAAACCCATTCGCTATTACAGTATGCAGAACAGCTCTTTCATTTAAGTGAAGGCAAGTTTGACATAACCTCCGGAATTCTGCGAAAAATCTGGAGTTTTTCGATTGGTTCTAAACCTCCATCACAAAAAGAAATAGATAGATTACTTCCCTGTATTGATTTCTCCCGTGTTCAATATGATCAGTCTACTTTTATTCTCCCGCCAGAAATGGAAATAGATTTTGGTGGAATTGGAAAAGAGTATTGTGTTGACCGGGTCGTCGCACTTATAACCCCGTTGTGCGAGTCGAAGAGTGCAAGTTTTTTAGTCAATTTTGGTGGTGATCTTAGTGCTGTCAATTATAATCAAATCCATCCACCCTGGGTTGTTGGATTAGAAGATGTTGTAGAGGAAGGAAAAGCTGCTACCGTCATTGAAGTATCGCAAGGAGCAATAGCTACTAGTGGCAGTACTAAAAGAGTGTTTGAGTATAATGGTAATCAATATGCTCATATACTGAATCCAATGACTGGTTCACCAGTAGTCGGAGCCCCACGATCGGTTAGTGTGTTTGCTCAAAGTTGTTCCCTTGCTGGCGGAATGAGCACTTTGGCTCAGCTTCAAGGAAAGCAGGCAGAGCAGTTTTTGCAGCAAAATAAGGTCAAATATATATGCTGTTGGTAGTTCAGGTTGGTTAAAGCCTTTGTTATCAGGTTTTTTTTCGGTATTTAGTGATGGTTACCAGTAACAACAATGGCACCAAGATACTCGCAAAATAGACAGTTACTTGTACTAAGTTCGGAGTAGATTCATAACCAAACAGGGCGTAGAGTAGCTGTCCTATAATGGAGTTCTCATCGAGCAGTTTGCTACTATCCCATAGAGGTAGCCCGGTATCAATTAAACCAGCCTGACTAAGGTAACCAACTGATTGAATTAACATCCCTGCTGCTACCAGACTCAGCAGAATAAAGATAACTAAAAATCGTTCTTGTCTGAACACACGTATACTGTAGAAAAATACAACTGCAATACTAAAACCAATACCAGCACCGAGTAGACTTCCAATAGTTGTTGAAAATAGTGCACCGGTTTGTTGTTTGCTGCTCTCAAAATAGATAATTATTTCTGCTCCTTCAAGCGAAGTAGTGCTAATAATACAAAAAATCATAAGCAGACTGATAGTGACATTTTTAGTTGGCACTTTCTGGTAAAAGTGAATCTTAATGTAAGCTATCAAGTTGAGTAATATGATTGAGCAAGCAACCATTAAAAGCATGATTGAGAAAAGTATTTCCTGTCCAACCCCATCGAACCACTCAGATATGATATGCATATTTTCCGCGACCATATAGGCAACAAGCGATGCCAGCACTAATGCCAGTGGAAGCCAATTTCGACTTATTTTAAGCAGATCAGAATAGAGTAAAGTCAAACTGATCAGAAATGAAGCCTCAAGGGTTTCTCGAAGTACAACAATAACCGCATTTAACATTACTCTACCTCTTTAACAACCACTACACCCTGTGCAGTTTTAGGATAGAATTCACCAAAAAAAGGGTATTCACCGGGAGCAAGGGGACCAATAAAAATTATTGCACGACGTCCTCCCATAATAATCTTCTCTCTATTTAACTCATAGCTTTCAAACTCTTCCGAAGTTGAATCGCGATTATAAATGACGAGCTTAATTTTTTGGTTGGCTGGAACTTCTATACGCGATGGTATAAATAAATGGCTTTTGATTTCTATTTCAATAATTGGGGTTTGTGTAGTCGCAATAGCTGGAAAAGCTAACACCATGACAAGTAAAATAGCCTGTAAAAGCCCTCTGAAAGACGGTTCGGGAGTATTCCTGTTTTTATTGCAAGGGAAGCAAAAAATCATTGCGAACTCCCTCCAGGATCTGCTTGTTGAAAAGAGACTTTGACGCCTAGTCCGGACTTAAAATCGCTCTGAAAAAAAAGCAGTTCTGCATGATGTAACTGAACAATATGATTCACAATGGTTAATCCGAGACCACAGCCGATAATTTGTGAATTATTTCTGTCACCATCAAGGCGATAGAAGCGCTCAAGAACTCTACCATATTTTGTTGAAGGAATACCTGGGCCGTTATCGTGTAATTCCATTATAACCTGATTGTTCTGATAATATAGTTTTACTTTTATTTTACCTTGTTCAGGTGTGTATTTAATGGCATTGACTAATAAATTACTAAATAAAGTTTCGATAGCAAAAGTATCGGTTGCAATGAAGCAACTGACTGCATCCATTTCAATACTTTGTTGTTTCTCTTGCAATAAAGAGTAATGATTTGCAATAACCATTCTGATAATAGGTGTGATATCAAGTGGTAGCATTTTGTTTGCAAATAAATCCGGAGTCGTTTTATTCAGGGTTAATATCTGTTCTGTGAGATGTTTTAAGCGTCTACTGGTAGTGATTAATGTTGCTAAATTTTTACTATCCTTTGACTCGGCAACTAAATTGTCAACTTGTAATTGCAGGGCTGCAATTGGTGTTCTTAGTTCATGGGCTGTATCGGAGGCAAGTCGTTTTTCTCTTTCAAAGGAGGATTCAAGACGGGTTAATAGTTGATTCACTGATTCAGTCAGAGTATGTAGTTCAGATGGTGTTTCCTCCATTTGAATAATTCCGAGTTCATTAGCTTTTTTGCTCGCAATCTGGAACGCAAGTTCTTTGATTGGCGTTAGGCCTCTTCGAACTATCAAAAGAATGACAATGCCAATAAATGGAATTACCATCAGAGAGGGGATTATCGATTCCAGTATTATATTCTCAGCAAGTTGAAAACGAGTGTTTTGCTTTTCTGCAACCCAAACCCATTTGTTATATTCAGGATAATAATGCATCAATGTTCGCCATCGGGTAGATGAAAAATTTTCATTACCGATATGATTTTTAAATTCAGGCTGGTTTATGTCATCAAATAATCTTGAGGCTGCAACTAATTGTCGAGCATTATTCCAGACTTGAAATGTGAGTGAAGTATTAAACTTACTGCTTGTTGAACCTTGTTTTATCAAAATGGAATTATTTTCTGCTGGTGACATTTGAGCAAGGATCTGTGCCACATCTGCGAGTTTAGCATCAAACAGTTCAACTGATGCTTCCATGCTTTTGTTGTATCCATGGATTGATGAAACAAAAACAGCAAGTACAATCATTGCCAGAATAGTTGTAATTAGAAATGTTTTTATGGAGTTCACTGTTTTTGTATGGTGTACCCAATGCCTCTAATTGTTTTAATGATGGATTTGTCAGTTTTTTTTCTTAAGTTATGGATATGTACTTCCAGCGCATTACTCGCCACTTCATCATCGATACTATATAACCTTGCTTCAAGAGAATCCTTGGTTATTACTCTACCTGCTGACTCCACTAGTGCTTTTAACAACAAGTACTCTTTCTTAGACAAATCGATAAGTTGAGAGTTAAAGCTAACAGAATGACAGCTGGTATCAAGCTCAATGTTTTTAACTTTTATTTTTGTAGTACCACTTGAACCCAGACGGCGTTCAAATACTCTTAGTCTGGCAACTAACTCTGCTAGCTCAAATGGTTTTACCAGATAATCATCCGCACCGTTTTCCAATCCGGTTACTTTATCCTGAAGTTGGTCTCGAGCGGTTAATATTAATATTGATGGGGGTACTTTAAATTGACCTATTTTCTTGAGAACCTCTATTCCATCCATATCGGGAAGCCCAAGATCAAGGATGACAATATCGATGTTGTCAAACCGGCAGCTCACCAGCGCTTCAGCACCTGTAGACGCCACGCTGAGGGTAAAACCTTCTCTTTTTAACGCTGTTGCAAGACTATCTGATAGTGACTGGTCATCTTCAACTAGAAGTACTCTCATTCATTCTCTCTCAACATAATGATTCTCAATTGCTTTAACAAGTTGATCCTGGAGGAATATATTTACTCTAAACAAATATGACTATCTCTTATTTGTTTAGTTCTATGGTATCAATAATAGAGCTAAAGAAAGTAGCTTTCAATCTCAATTCTGATGAAACATTTTATCTCCTTTATGGTGAGTTATATTTGATAAGTAGATTAGCCTCACCAGAAATAAAATTGGTCAAATGTAACTAAAGTTTGCTGTTCAGTTTGAGTTAATTTTCGAGCGACTATCATTGCTTCGAATTTAAAACAAACCATGAAAGGATTAATTTATGAAAAACCAAAATTTGAAAATATCGATTATAGCTTCGGCAGTATTATCCTGTTTTTCATTTGGGGTAATGGCTGAAACGCCGTCATTTAATTTTGTTGAAATAGGTTATACACAACTAGATATCGATGGGACTTCTGCCGAACCAG
>CBDUHU010000270.1:0-5598 GCA_965366725.1 uncultured Kangiellaceae bacterium | reverse complement strand
CGTT
The DNA here is from genome assembly GCA_965366725.1 of uncultured Kangiellaceae bacterium. Classification (GTDB taxonomy): domain Bacteria; phylum Pseudomonadota; class Gammaproteobacteria; order Enterobacterales; family Kangiellaceae; genus Aliikangiella. The sequence goes on along the minus strand of CBDUHU010000270.1, from coordinate 5,594 downwards.
ACGGGAAACTTGAAAGCTCCCAGATTAAGATTTACCGGTCTATTTTTTTTCACGATAGCAATTCTTCTCGATTGTGTGATAAATGAGATTATTGAGCCATTATTCTACGCAGAAAAGTAAACTTCTGCTAAACTTTTATCTCTGCTTAAGTTAACTTTTCGCTATATCTTTTCGTTATCGAAAGCAAGATTCCTGACGGGAATAAATTATATAAGCCTGAGAGGCTGAATACAAATGAATTACAAAATTAGATGACAGTAGTCATGATCAACTGATTTTGTAGTAAGTATTTGGCCTATAGACTCTAATATAATTGACAAAACGTGTGCAATCTTTATAGTAGCGCGCTTAAGTAATGCATTAAATTGCGCGATATTGCACCTAACTAGCTAAATATAGCTAGCTAAATCGCACAAATCACCAAATCAGGTACCAATATATTAAACAGGAGCTAACACTATGACGGATAAATCCGCCAAACTTACTTTACCCAGCGGAGAAGAACTAGAATTGGCGATGTATACTCCCAGTGAAGGTAATGATGTAATTGATGTATCTAAACTCGTAAAGAGCGGCGTATTTACCTATGACCCTGGCTTTATGTCAACCGCATCTTGTGAGTCAGAGATAACTTATATTGATGGCGCTAAAGGAATCTTGTTGTACCGTGGCTACCCTATTGCTCAGTTAGCTGATCAATGTGACTTTATGGAAGTATCATATCTGTTATTAAACGGAGAACTACCAACCGCAGAACAGAAAACCAACTTTGTTAATCGAATTAACAACCATACGATGGTTCATGAGCAGTTAGCGACGTTCTTCCGTGGTTTCCGCAGAGACGCTCACCCAATGGCAATCATGGTTGGTGTTGTTGGCGCATTATCGGCTTTTTACCATGATTCGCTAGATATAAATGACCCTGAGCACCGAGAAAAAAGTGCCTTCAGGCTGATTGCAAAAGTACCAACAATTGCAGCTATGTGCTACCGCTACTCTATGGGACACCCGTTTGTCTATCCACGCAATGAAATGTCCTATGCAGAAAACTTCCTTAATCAGATGTTCAGCATGCCATCACAGGATGACACACCAGACCCGATTCTGGTTAAGGCAATGGACAGAATATTTACCCTACATGCCGATCATGAGCAAAACTGCTCAACATCCACGGTAAGACTAGCCGGCTCTTCCGGGGCTAACCCATTTGCCTGCATAGCAGCTGGAATTGCCTCATTGTGGGGGCCTGCACACGGTGGCGCCAATGAAGCGTGTTTACGCATGTTAAATGAGATTGGCGATGTTAGTCGTATCCCTGAGTTTGTCGCAAAGGCGAAAGATAAGGACGATCCTTTCCGTCTGATGGGATTCGGTCATCGTGTTTATAAGAATTTTGACCCTCGTGCAAAAGTGATGAGAGAAAGTGCCCACGAAGTACTGATTGCTACGGGTAAAGAAAACGATCCAATCCTCAAGGTTGCGATGGAACTGGAAAAAATCGCACTGGAAGACCCCTATTTTGTAGAAAGAAAACTCTATCCAAATGTAGATTTCTATTCTGGTATTATCTTGCAGGCTATTGGTATCCCAACCAATATGTTCACTGTAATATTTGCTCTGGCAAGAACTGTCGGCTGGGTTTCTCAATGGTCTGAAATGATTGGCGAGCCAACTCAGAAAATTGGACGTCCACGCCAATTATATAACGGTCAATCAGAACGACCAGTGAAGCCTATTTCAGAGCGTTAATAACGGACTGTAATAATCCAAGATGGCAAGAAACATCATGATGTTTTCTTGCCATTTTTTATTCCCTCACACACTTATCCTATGTAAACAAACTCAACCACGCAAATAGTCTTTTTAACTCCTTCCCGGTTTTAATAGTTGCAAAAAAATCAACATAAAGTTGAACCATATCCAGACTATATTAGTCGCTGGTCTACCTAGTTGTCCTTAAAAAACAGTGATACCATAGCCAGGTTTTATCCAGCAATCCGAAAATAAGGAAAAAGAAAAAATGTGCGCGATGCAGAAAAATACTAAACCTTGTTATTATGGAGAATACCTCCACTTAGATAAGTTTTTGGACAGCCAACAACCGGTTAGCGGACAATATCAGACTGAAGAAGCTCACGACGAAATGCTATTTATCATCGTTCACCAAGCATATGAACTCTGGTTTAAGCAGATAATCCACGAGCTAACGCCTATTCTAAAAGCCTTTAATAAGCCAGAGCTAAATAGTCAGGAATATGGTCGTATCATCCAGCGGTTAGACAGGGTTAACCAAATACAGAAATTGCTTAACCAGCAGATTGGCATATTGGAAACAATGACTCCACTTGATTTTCTCGATTTTCGAGATTACCTGGTTCCTGCTAGTGGATTTCAGAGCATACAGTTTAAAGAAATAGAGATTCTTCTTGGACTTAAAATGGAGCAAAGAGTCAATTTTGATAAAAAGTCATTTTATAACCGATTAAATGATCAAGACCGTGAGCATTTAATGAAAATGGAAGAAGAGCCAAGTCTTTTTGACCAGCTGGAAGCCTGGCTGGAGAGAATGCCATTTCTTGAAAATGAAAACTTTAGTTTTCTTGAGTCATATCAAAAAGCAGTCGATAAAATGCTAAACCACGACCTGGAAATCATTCAGAGTGTTGATTATTTATCTCAAAATGATAAAGATTTCCAAATAAAAGATCTCAACAAAACCAGAGAACAATTCAAAGCTCTGTTTGATAAATCAGTATTCGATAAATTATCCAACGAAGGCTTTTTTAGAATGTCTCAAAAGTCATTACTTGCCGCCGTTTTTATTGACCTGTATCGCGACGAGCCAGCTTTTCAACAACCGTACCTATTATTAGAAAAACTCATTAATATCGATGAAGAGTTTACTCAATGGCGCTACCGCCATACGGTTATGGTTCATCGCATGCTTGGTTCAAAAATTGGAACAGGTGGAAGCTCTGGTCATGATTACTTACGTCAGACCACGCAAAACAACCGTTTTTTCAAAGATTTGTTCAATCTGTCAACTTTCTTAATCCCGCGCTCTTCATTACCTGAACTGCCGCTACAACTGAAGGAATCAATGGGATTAAAATCTGAATAATTACTCGGTTTAAAATGACAAACAGGCTGGCTCTTAAATCACAGGCCAGTCTGTTGCGTCAATCAGGGTGTTTAACAGTAGAGATAACCCCTTAGCGTCATCACTATCAAACCGTGCCAGATCAGGACTGTCAATATCTAATACACCAAAGCACTTACCATCAATCATTACCGGCAAAACAATTTCTGAGCGGGAACGAGCATCACAAGCAATATGTCCAGAAAATGCATCAACATCTTCAACCAGCTGTAATTCAGTTGTTGCAGCCGCAACACCACAAACCCCTTTACCAAGAGGGATTCTTACACATGCCACATTTCCCTGAAAAGGTCCCAATAATAAGTCGCCTCCAGGTTGTGATAAATAAAAGCCAACCCAATTGATGTTCTCCAGACTGGCATTCAGGAATGCGCTTATCTGGCTTATGTTAGTTAACCAATATCGCTCAACTGACAACAATCCTTTAAGCTGTTTGTTTAATAACTCATAAAACTCAGTTTTTTCTTTACTCACATGCTAACCTGCTATCCTGTCAATTTCTGGCGCTAAGCATAATTCAAAAGGTGCTCCACGCAAAGCTGCTTTTGTTTATATCATGATAATCAAATGAGATGCTCGGACAAATGCAGTTAATTCCACTGGAAGTAAAAGCCATTCAGGGTTAAAATCGCCGGCCGAGAATAGAATAATGACAGGTTTTGGAGCAAAAAATGAGCAAGCATTGGTCAATATCAGACCTACTCGCCGGTAAAGTAGAAGCCGATAGTGAAATTACTGTAAAAGGTTGGGTTAGAACCCGTAAAGATTCAAAAGCAGGATTCTCTTTTATTAATTTACATGATGGTTCCTGTTTTAATCCAATTCAGATCATTGCTGACTCATCACTGAGTAATTATCAGTCGGAAGTGCAAAAAGTAACAACTGGTGCGTCAATGGCTATTCAGGGCAAACTAGTGGCCAGTCAGGGTAAAGGGCAATCTTATGAAATACAGGCAACTTCGATCGATGTTTTAGGTTTGGTTGATGAACCTGCTAATTACCCTATACAGCCAAAGCCCCACACAATGGAGTACTTAAGAACTGTTGCTCATTTAAGACCAAGAACTAATGCAATTGGTGCGGTAACGCGTGTGCGCAATAGTTTAGCCCAGGCTGTCCATCGTTTTCTTCATTCGAAACAGTTCAACTGGATTCACACCCCGATAATAACAGCGAGCGACTGTGAAGGTGCCGGTGAAATGTTTCGTGTTAGTACCCTTGACCAGACTAACTTACCATTAACCGACAAGGGTCAGGTAGACTACACTAAGGACTTTTTTGGTAAAGAAGCATTTTTAACGGTATCGGGCCAGCTAAATGTTGAGTCCTACTGTCTGGCAATGTCAAATGTTTATACATTTGGACCAACGTTCAGAGCAGAAAACTCTCATACCAGTCGCCACCTTGCAGAATTCTGGATGGTTGAACCTGAAATGGCATTCGCTGACTTGCAGGACAATGCTGATATGGCAGAAGCATTGATGCAATACATATATAAAGCAGTTCTGGATGAACGTGGTGATGACCTTGCCTTTTTCAATCAGCGAGTTGATAAAACGGTTATCCAGCGACTTGAAGGAATAGTCAATAATCAATTTGAGCGAATGGACTACACTGAAGCCGTTAAAATCCTGCAAAACTCTAACAAAAAATTTGAATATCCTGTTGAGTGGGGAACCGATTTACAATCAGAGCATGAAAGATACCTGGCGGAAGAAAAAGTTGGACGACCAGTTATCCTGATGAACTATCCAAAAGATATAAAAGCATTTTATATGCGTATGAATGATGATGAAAAAACCGTTGCAGCAATGGATATTCTGGTTCCTGGAATTGGTGAGATGGTCGGTGGTAGTCAACGTGAAGAGCGACTCGACGTGCTAGATGGGCGAATCGAAGAAATGGGCTTACCAAAAGAGAACTATTGGTGGTACCGTGATCTGAGAAGATATGGAACTGTTCCACATTCAGGTTTTGGTCTAGGTTTTGAGCGCGCAGTTGTTTACGCAACAGGAATGCAAAACATCCGTGACGTTATACCATTCCCCAGATCACCAGGTAGTGCCGATTTTTAATCAATAAAAATATTGATCAGTAGGTAATCTGTTACCTACTGATCAAATCGAGTAACAAAGTCCGACATTTCAAAAGGCTTAACTTTTCGCTTCTCGCCCTCTTCAGTTCCCAGATAAATAAAACCGACGATTGATTCATTTTCAGAAAATTCAAGAAGCTTCATCAGGTGTGAGTTAAAAGCTAAACTACCTGTACGCCAGATTGCACCTATTCCCTGAAAGTGAGCTGCCATTAGTAAATTCTGGACACTCGCGCCTGCCGATAAATGTTGTTCAATTTCAGGCACTTTAGGATGCTCCACTACACACACCGAGGCCACAACTACCATTGGCGCTCGTGTTGGTTTTTGCCTGATTTT
>CBDUHU010000269.1:0-5600 GCA_965366725.1 uncultured Kangiellaceae bacterium | reverse complement strand
GGAGAAGATGCACCGGCGCTCGAGTATGAAAATGAAATTATCGATGGAATTTCTTATGAAGGTGCACCAGATGGTTTTAAGACGCAGCAACTAGTTGATGTTTTGTTAATGCGATTGTCGAGGAAAGATTGCGAAAATTCACAGCAGCTATTGAATCAAATTAAAGAATCTGATGAAGCTGAAAGGTTATCGGATATGCTTGAAGGAATTCAATGCGATATATATTACTTGCAGGAAAATTATCTCGCCACCTTGCCTTTTTATTGTAAAACCTGGGTTAAAGCCTTGCACTCAAACCAACAGGAGCAAATAATTCAATTGAAAACTAGGTTAGTAGAACTTGAAGAAAAGTTGGGTAAGGAATGCTTTAGAAGGGAGTTTGAGCAGGAGGTTCCTGCTGGAACAATCACTCCCGAAGAATATTCCGCAGTGTCTTTACACTAATCAGGTAGCTATTGAATGAAAGGATAATTAATCTTTATCGACTGGTAATTTAGTCATCACATGTTACCAGTCTGAATTATTTGTTCTAAATTCAAAATACACTGCGAACTCATTGATAGGAGATACTGATAATATAATAAAGCTTTTCTCCGGATGGCAGTTTGACTATAAGTTCATCACCAACCTGTTTTTTTAGTAAAGCCCTGGCGAGCGGTGAATCAATAGAAATATACTCTTTTTTATAGTCGAATTCGTCAGAGCCAACTAATCTGTGGATGCTGATATTTCCCTCTTCATCTTCCAGCTCCACCATTGCTGCAAAAAACACACTCGTCTGGTCTGAAGGTTTATGTTCCACAACTTGCATTTCAGAAGTCCGTTTTTGTAGGTATCTGATACGGCGATCCATTTCTCTAAGTTGTTTTTTTCGATAAATATATTCGGCGTTCTCTGAGCGATCCCCTTCCGCCGCTGCAGCTGTAATCGCGCGAGTGACCAGTGGTCGCTGGTTTTTCCATAGGTCGGCCAGTTCATTTCTTAACCGGATCGCTCCCTCTTCAGTGATTAAATTGGATCGTTTCATTGGTTTATCTGCATCAGACAAAAAAATTATAGTCATAGGGGTTTCAATTTGCGTTATTATAGCGCTATTCAATTAGGTGCATAAATGCATTTGTATTAAAACAACCGATATTTTGAGAATGACTGTGCGACTGAATAACCCCGCCCTGTGGAAAACAGGCTCTTTTATCAATGGCCAATGGCATCAATCCGAATCAAGTTTTAGTGTTGAAAATCCTGCCAACCAGGAAGTAATCGCTAAAGTTAGTGAAGTTTCTCCGTCTCAGGTTGAAATGGCATTGAATTCTGCAGCGATAGGTCAGGCAGAGTGGCAAGCAAAAACAGTTGATGAACGTTCTGATTTGTTAAGGCGCTGGTATGAACTGATCTTGAAAAATCAGCATGATTTAGCCGCCATTATGACGGCAGAGCAGGGGAAACCAATCAAGGAAGCGCTTGGGGAGGTTTCTTATGGAGCCAAATATATCGAATGGTATTCTGAGCAGGCGAGACGGGTTAATGGTGAATTGCTTCCTACTAACCAACAGGGACGACGAGGTCTGGTAATGAAGCGTCCGGTAGGTGTGGTGAGTGCAATAACACCCTGGAATTTTCCTGCTGCCATGATATTGAGAAAAGCCGCAGCAGCTTTGGCTGCCGGTTGTAGCTTTGTTGTGAAGCCGTCTGAGTTGACACCTTTATCAGCACTGGCATTAGCTTATTTGTCACATGAAGCTGGATTACCCGATGGTGTATTTAATGTCATTGTGGGTAGTAACGCGCAACCTATTGGTGAAATGTTGACTACTCACCCAAAGGTGGCAAAATTTAGTTTTACCGGCTCTACTTCGGTTGGTAAAAAGTTGTTACAGCAATGTGCAAATGGGGTTAAAAAAACAGCAATGGAATTAGGTGGTAATGCACCATTTATTGTGTTTGAAGATGCTGATATGGAAGCTGCCATTAAAGGCGCTATGGGAAGTAAGTTCCGTAATGCCGGTCAAACATGTGTTTGTGCAAATCGCTTTTTTGTTCACCAGAGTCGCTATGATGAATTTATAACCCGCCTGTCAGCAAAAGTTGCCGAACTGGTGATGGGTGAAGGAACAGCCGATGGAGTGAACATAGGACCACTTATCAATGCCAGGGCTGTTGATAAAGTCAATCAACTGGTAACTCAAGCTGTTGCACAGGGCGCCAAAGTTGTTTCCGGTGGTGTTTCTGAAATACAAAATGGCTACTTTTTTCAGCCGACAATTCTGGCCGATATTTCATCTTCAATGGATATATTTAAACATGAAATATTCGGCCCGGTGGCGGCTATAATGCCATTCACTAATGAAGCGGAGGTTATTGATTTAGCTAATCGCACCGAATATGGCCTCTGTTCTTATGTATTTACCGAAAATCTCAGTAGAATATGGCGTCTATCAGAGAAACTGGCATTTGGTATGGTGGGGATTAATGAAGGAGTACTATCAAACTCTGCTGCGCCTTTTGGTGGCATTAAAGCTTCAGGTATGGGAAGAGAAGGTGGTATTTGGGGAATAGAAGATTACCTTGAGACACGTTATGTTTGCATTGGGAATCTCTCAGTATAACAATGTCATCTGAGTGAGTTGGAGCGAGCAGGACTGGCTTAAGTTGTTGTTTTGTTGTCCTGACTTGATAGATCTAACAAGCAGATATTATTGCTAGTTAGTAATTGAGTGATCTTATCGGCTGTCTGAGGCCTGCTAAAAAAGTAACCCTGGCCTGTCTCGCACTGATTTTGTTTAAGAAATTCAATTTGTGCTTTACTTTCGATACCTTCTGCAACAACTTTCAAATTGAGCTTGTGAGCCATTGCAAGCACAGCTGAAGTAATCGCCATATCGCTTTGATCTTGAGGAATATCTTTGACAAAATCTTTGTCTACTTTGAGAACATCCACCGGAAATTGTTTTAAATAACTGAGTGAAGAATACCCGGTACCAAAATCATCAATTGATAGGGTGAGTCCAAGCTTTTTTAGTTTTTGTAAAGTTGAAATAGTATCCTGAATATTATCCATTAACATGCTTTCAGTGATTTCCAGCTCAAGAAAACGACTATCAAGCTCCTCTTCTTCCAGAATAAGCATAATACATGATACCAGGTTGGGGTCGTTAAACTGTCGTGCAGATAAGTTGACCGCTACTTTTATCTCATGAATATTCAAACTATTCCAGTAGTAGGCGTGCGCGCAAGCTGTTTTCAGTATGTGTTCTCCCAAAGGGACAATTAAACCGGTATCTTCAAGGATGTCCATAAATACAAAGGGGGTTGTCAGCCCTCTAGTCGGACTATTCCACCTTAATAGCGCTTCAACTCCGACAATAACACCACTATCCAGATCAATCTGTGGCTGGTAGTAGAGTTCAAACTCATTGTTATCTATCGCGGTACGTAGTTCGTTTTCTAATGCAAGTAACTCCTGAGCTTCAGTATTCATTGAGGCAGTGTAATAGTGGTAGCTGTCCCGGCCCATACCTTTTGCTTTATACATTGCAAGATCAGAGTTTCTAAGAATTGTTTCAGAGTCATTGCCATTTTCTGGGGCGATGGCAATCCCAATACTCGTGGTGACAATGACCTCACGATTTTGTAGCTGTATCGGTCGTCTTAGCGCTTCTAGTATTTTGACTGCAATACTGGTTGCATCAAAAGAGTCATCCAGATGAGTCAATAAAATGGTAAATTCATCACCGCCAAGGCGGGCAACTGTATCACTTTTACGCACGCATGCAGATAGTCTTTTGGCAACTTCTAAAAGTAATTGATCCCCTTGAGCGTGCCCTAATGAATCATTTATTCTCTTAAACTGATCAAGATCGAGAAACAGCACTGCAAACTGATCTGAACTTCTGCTTAGTTCTGACAAAGCAACAGAAATGCGATCCATAAACAGCCGTCTATTTGCCAGTCCGGTTAATTCGTCAAATAGTGCATTCTTCTCTAATTCTTTTTCTCTTGAGTGAACTTGATGCTCGAGCCTTTCCAATTGTCCAGTGAGGCTAAATGCTGCTTCGTCTAATATATCGAGTTCGTCTTTAACTGTGTTTTTTGGTTTGTTACGCTTTAATCTTTGTTTGACCAGTTCGAAGTTGCCAGTAGCTAGCAGAGGCAGTTGTTTAGAAAGTGTCGTCAGATGATTAATTGGCGACCATAGGGATAGTACTATGAAAAGTCCTGTAATCAGAATGCCTAATAATGCTGTTATAATGGTAACGCCACTTCTGATTTCTTCTTTGCTGTCGGTAATATCATTTATTAGCACAAGAAAGGTTGGGTATTGCAGGTTTTTTGTTTCGAGTGAGATAAATTGAATATTGATATCCCTGGCACTTTTCCGTAAATAGTTGTTTTGATTGATTGCCTTTTTTATGCTTGTGTTAGTCGCCAAATTTTCGAGCAGTTCAAAGTTCATTTGCGGTGCTGTTAGGCCAATGATTTCTGCATCCCACTGGGGACGAATTCTTTTAATGTTATTTACAGTAGGATGTTTAGGTAGATTCTTTTGAATCGTAATTACTCCAGTATCTGCACCGCTAGCTATTTTTAGTTTGCTTAACCAGTGGTTAATAGACTGGAAAATAATCAAAATATGAGGTTTACCACTCTGATCCTCGATAGTAGATGCAAGATAAAAATGGCAATCATCAACGCATGACAAACCACCAATCGGGTGAGATTTGGTTATTACATTTTGATAGACTTCTTTATAAGGATTATTAGAAAGGCTGCCCCACTCTTTTAAAACTTTGCCGTGTGATGAAATAAGTATGGCAGATTTCAACTCTAATAATGATTGAAAGTGATCCCATTGTTGATCGAGTGAATTTTTAATAACACTGACCTGGGAGCCATCAGGCTGGTTAAGCTGAAGAATTTTAATAAAGTCCTCTAGTCGTTGAACCATACCTTCCAACAACTTACTATTCTCTCTTTGCTGGTGTTCCAGGCGTTCAATTTGTCCTGAGGTAAACTGATTTTCCAGACTGTTGTAGTTGATTATAGAAATAATGCCATTGATAACTATCAGTATAAGACTGACCGATATCATTATTTTCCACTTTAAGCTAATAAAGTGCGATACATCAGGTGTTACTTGGCTTTCCATATACAATCTAAGTCCATCATCTTTCTGATAATCATTGAATTAACAGTGCAAATTTGGCAAAAGTGTCCTTTGGTATTGATGAGCAAAAACTACTATTCACTGTTATTCAAAGTGTAGTTGACTCTCTTATGGTTCGCATTTTTATTGTTAATATTCTGTTTTCAGTGAAAATGGGAATTTTTTAGTTATTGATTAAAGGTGGAGAAGTATTGAGTGGGGTGATTTTAAGTTGAGTTAATCGAATATAAAGGACGCACTCAAAGTTATTTGAGGCGCCACTGGTTTAGCTAATCTTTGGTTGGAATAATGTGTATTTATCAGCTTGTCGCTAATTGCTCTTTTATTTTATCTGCAACCCGAAATGAGTTAGCGTAGATTGTCCAGGTTGGAGTTATGCTGCCTCCGTTTGGCATAAAACTTCCATCTGTAACAAACAGGTTGTTGGTGCCATGTA
>CBDUHU010000268.1:0-5624 GCA_965366725.1 uncultured Kangiellaceae bacterium | reverse complement strand
TATTAATAAGTAATGTCAATATTTAAGAGTTTATCCGATAAAAATCATCAGGTTGTCACCTATTGACCTATAATTCCCTACACTCTGAAGGGGAATATCCCTTGCCATATCATATGATCAACAATTTTATAGTCTATTATTAATTTGCCAGAGAAGAATTGGAAATTAATATAGCTAGAGAATACTAATTGTCAGATTGATTATTGAAAAATCGGTATTTATTAACTTTTTAAATAAGTAAAATTCTTTAAGTGTTCTGATATTTTGAATATGTTTTAATGTGAGTAGTTAGCATGGCAATGGTAAAGATGTCGCTCGATTATACGGACGAGGTTGCGAATCTAAATAGAGAACTTGACGAAACTTATCGAGCGATCACAGAATTAACCAATGAACTTCATAGCGCTTCGGAAGCTCTCAAGCAAAGTGAGGAACAATTAGAACGCGCAATGCAGGGGGCCAATATCGGTTTTTGGGATTGGGATCTTGATAACGACAAGATGACTTTTGATCGCTTATGGTGTGAAAGGATGGGGTTTTCAAAAGTTGATGTTAATAGAATGTCTAACAGTTGGAGAGCAATCACTAGTGAGAGGTATCAAGAGGCAATTCAAAATAGATTAAATGAATATATTAACGGCGAGAATTTATATTTCGAGGCTGAATTAAAAACACTACCTTATACTAAAGATGGTATTAATGTCTGGTTATTGATTAAAGGGCGGATTATTGAACGAAGAGATGAGTCTGGAGTGACTCGAATAACTGGTACAATTCTCGACATAAACGCAAGAAAGGAAGCAGAAAATAAGGTTCTACAACTTAACTCTGAGTTGGAAGTTAGAGTAGCCGAACGAACTGATGAATTAAAAATTGCAAGAGACAAAGCCGATAGTGCGAATAGGGCAAAGAGTGTTTTTCTTGCTAATATGTCTCATGAAATTAGAACACCAATGAATGCTATTCTTGGCTACACTCAATTACTTAAACGTGAGCCAGAACTAACTTTGCAGCAACAAAGTGATATAGATATTATCCACCGAAGTGGTGAACATTTACTCGCGCTAATTAATGATGTTTTGGAAATTTCAAAAATTGAAGCTGGACGAAGCCAACTTAATATTCTTGAAGAGCTTGAGCGGATGTTTCGAGTTCAGGTTGAAGCTAAAGGATTAGTATTGAGTATTTTCTGTGATTTTTCAATTGTTCCTCAGTTTATTCATGGCGATGAAGCAAAAATACGTCAGATCCTTATTAATCTTATCGGTAACGCAACTAAGTTTACTCGAAAAGGCAAAATTGAAATCTCACTTCAACTGAAAGATAAAATTGGAGAACAGTATATTCTGGAGTTTGCTGTGAAGGATTCCGGGGATGGTATTTCTGCTGATGATGTACATAAAATCTTCAAGAGTTTTGAGCAAACTCGGACAGGGGTTGAAGCAGGTGGTACTGGCCTGGGGCTTCCGATTGCTCGTCAATATGCACGTTTAATGGGGGGGGATATTGATGTTGTCAGCCAGCCAGGTAAAGGAAGTTGTTTTCGTTTTGAGTTGAAAATTATCGCCAGTAAAGGGGATATATTTGAATATGAAAATGAGAGACCTGTTATTGGTATTGCTAATGCAAAAAAAAATTACAAAATTCTGATTGTGGATGATCAATGTGTTAATCGAATGTTATTGAGTCGTTTATTAACTTCTGTCGGATTTCTGGTTATGGAAGCCACTAATGGTGTGGAAGCCATTGAACTCAATGAGCAATGGAAACCAGACCTGATTCTTATGGATTTGATAATGCCTGTAATGGATGGTTTTATAGCGACTAAAAAAATCCGACAAAACTCAGAAGAATCCAATGTTCCTATTGTTGCAATTAGTGCAAGTGTATTAGAGGAAGAACAAGCCAGGTTAAAGAAAGTCAAAGCCACTGATTTTATTCACAAGCCATTTCGAGAAATAGATTTATTTAAAGTTATTGGTAAATGTTTAGAGTTGAACTATTGTTATAAAGGCAATGGAAATGAGTTAGAGGGTAATACATCAAAAGTTAATAAAGAACCTGATTGTAATCACTTAAAAGAGAAAGTTAAAGCGTTACCAGATGAATGGGTTAGTAGCTTTAAAGAGTCAATTATTAATCTTGATATTGATGCGATTAATGATGCTATTGAAATAGTTGATTCGTTAGATCATGGTTTGTCATTAGCGTTAAAAGAAATGGCAGAACAATATGATTATGAAGGGCTTGATGACTTATTTTGTACTGATTGATTTGAATGGTTGGACTGTTGTATGACGTGAACGAAATAGATTTAACAAATTAAAATGTTTTGCTGAATTGAAATTAAGATAATTATTTACTCGTAGCTTATGGATTTAACATGAAGGAATAACCAATGAAAAACTTAAAGTTAAATGAATCACATCTTAGGATCTTATTGGATTCCGCGCCAATGGGAATTATCATGATCGAAAAGTCAGGAGAGATAGTTGATGTCAATCCACGATTATGTTCGATGTTTGGTTATGACCCTGAAGAAATAATTGGAAAAATGATTGAACATCTTCTTCCCGAACGTTTTAGGGCGGGTCATGCACACAATCGGGATTATTTTTTTTCTAAACCGGTTGCCCGGTTAATGGGGAAAAATAGAGACTTGTATGGGCTAAGAAAAGATAATAGTGAGTTTCCTGTCGAGATTGGCTTAGGACATGTCAAAACAGATGACTCTGAACTCTCTTCAGCTTTTGTTATTGATGTAACTTCTAGAATGGAAGCAGAAACTAAAGCGAGACGTCTTTATGATGAAATTCAGGAAGTATCTGTTCCTATAATGAAAGTATGGGATGGCGTTCTCGTTTTACCACTGATTGGGACGCTTGATAGTTATCGAACTCAAAATGCCATGGAGAAGACACTTAATAAAATGGCTGATGACAAGGTCAAAGTACTAATCATCGATATAACTGGTGTTCCGGTAGTTGACACCATGGTTGCAAATCACTTGTTAAGACTAGCAAGCGCGATTCGGTTAATGGGAGGACATTCAATTCTTACAGGAATTAGTCCAAGCATTGCCCGCACTATTGTTCAGCTTGGGGTTGATCTTTCCGAACTGAATACCAGACCTTCATTAGCAAGAGGTCTTCAGCTTGCGATTGATATATGCAGGAAGGAATTACGCTGATGGAACAAATACCTATACTCAAATTTGGACCTGTTTTACTGGCGTCAATTCAAACAGAGTTGAATGACAATAAAGCAGAACAGTTTCAAGATTCACTATTACAGAGAGTCGAGCGAGAACTGATTGAAAATGTGTTGATCGATATAACTGCATTAGAATTTGTTGATTCATTTATCATTCGAATATTATATGACACTGCAAAAATGGCCCGTATTATGGACTCGCGTACAATTATTGTTGGGATGAGACCTGAAGTGACATTAACCTTATTGGAAATGGGCTTTGAACTAAAAGACATAGAAACAGCCATTGATATAGAGACTGGATTGAACTTGTTAGGGTTTGCTATTTATCCTATTAAATCAACTTCAAAGAATATTAAAGACGAGTGGACTGATGATAGGTTGACAGGAGTTTCAAATGGAAACTTATCTAATTAAGGATGAAGAAGATATTGTTCAAACCAGGAGAGCTGCTCGTGAGTTAGCAGGAAAACTTGGATTCTCAATAATGGACAAAACAAGGGTAGCAACGGCAGTTAGTGAACTTGCGCGTAACACATTCGTTCATGGTGGTGGTGGCTATATGGAATTAAGTCAAATTAAGTCGAATAATTATTTTGGTGTTCGTTGTGTTTTTGTAGATGAAGGTCCGGGAATTGAAAGTATCGAACTGGCTTTAACAGATGGTTTTACCACAGCAAAAAGTTTAGGTCATGGCTTACCAGGAGCTAAAAGGCTTGTGGACGAATTAACTATTGACTCTAGCCAAGATGTTGGAACGAGAGTTGAAATGGTAAAATTTAACTCAAATGAACGTTAATCAGGCCTGACTCAATATATGCAAAAATCAACAGATAAAGTGATTCTGATCACTGAAAAAAGTGATATTGGATATGTGCAGCGTCTTGCTAGATATCATGCAAATAGATTGAATTTTAACTCTCAAGATATTGAAGTAATCATATTAGCAACAACAGAATTAGCAAGTAATCTGGTCAATCATTATGCTCGTGAAGGAAAAATTTATTTTAATGATATTTTTTATAATGATTACCACGGGTTAGAAATTGTTTCGCAAGATTCCGGACCAGGTATTGTTGATATTGATAAAGTCATAATAGATGGATACACGAGTGCTGGAACTCTGGGCTGCGGTCTTGGTTCACTCAAGAGAATGATGGATGAGTTTAGTATATATTCGAGACCAGGAGATTACATACCTCCGGTGAGCCGTACTAAAGAAAGAAAAGGAGGGACTATTGTCGTTGTAAGAAAATGGAATAAATATGAAAGTCCAAAACCAGAGGGTAAATGTATAAGTTCACCAAGCCAGTTTTCGGAAACTCATCGAAATATAAATTATGGATTTTTTTCAAGAGCATTACCGGGACTCAGTGAAAATGGTGATAATTTCTTTATTAGACAATTTCCTGATGGCTCCTTGTTAGCTGCTGTTATTGATGGTTTAGGGCACGGAAAAGAAGCCGAAGTGGCAAGTACAGCGGCGCACGAATGTATCAATAATAATCTCGGGAAAAGTCTGGAAGAGGTTTTTACCGGTCTCCATAACAGCCTTAAACATACTCGCGGTGTGGCGGCCAGTATTGCAGAAATTAGCTTGTCAAAGAATATGTTGTCCTATATGGGGGTTGGAAATATTGAATTGCGCATTCAACCGCGTACACAAATAACACCATATTCCCAACCTGGTATTCTAGGATATGGTGCTTTGTCCAAATTAAAGAGGTTTGAGGTCTTGTTGCCTGATAAATGGTTACTTGTGATGTTTTCGGATGGTGTGAGCAGTCGTTGGTCGTTTGAATTGAAAGAAGAAATGCTGCAAATGGATTCTTCTATATTAAGTCACTGTTTAGTGAGAGAGTATGGCTCAGATAATGATGATGCAACTGTATTGGTAATAAAAAGTAATACTCACTGAATTCTTATTGTAGATAAATTAAATTGCTTAAAGGATGATTACTTGAGGAGGTCAAATAGTGGAGGGAAATGTTTTTTCAGCAGATATTCTGGTTGTTGATGATACACCGGCTAATTTGTCTTTGCTTACAAGTATGCTTAAAGAGGACGGCTATAAAGTACGTCCCGCACCTAGTGGAAAGTTAGCCTTAAAAGCTGCAGAAAATAGTCTTCCGGATCTGATTTTACTTGATATTAATATGCCTGACATGAATGGTTATGATGTTTGCCGAAAGTTTAAACAAAACCCAAAAATTAAAGATGTTCCTATTCTATTTATTAGTGCTTTATCTGATACCTTTGACAAACTAAAAGCATTTGAGGTTGGTGGAGTTGACTATATTACAAAGCCTTTTCAGTTTGAAGAAGTGAATGCGCGAGTTAATACCCATTTGAGTTTACGACGTTCACAACTGGAATTGGTCGATAAAAATAAAAAAATAATCGATACACTT
>CBDUHU010000267.1:0-5650 GCA_965366725.1 uncultured Kangiellaceae bacterium | reverse complement strand
TTTATTTTTTTCCAGCCATTGATTTGTCAACTGCATATCAGGTTGTAGCTGGTTTATATCAAGCACAGTCAACGACATTGTTGGTACTGGAAACAACCAGAAAACAACAGGAATCAACGAAATTATAATTGCCGTTAACCAAAAATCTCGCCATAAATATATTTTTGGGTAAAAGTGACAATATACACGACTGAAAACATATGCTAATCCGCCGACTAACAAACAATAAACACTTGCGACAGAAAACTCTATGATATAAACAACCAAACTATCCATCTTTCACTTCAACCTGCTTTGCCTGTTTCTCACTTTCTTTTGTCATAAGCAACAATTCTTCCAATTCTTTTTGCTCATCCTTATTCAACAACCGACTATCTGCAAACATTGAGACTGGTAATGGGCCATCAACCTCAAGCACTCGACAAGCTAAATCTTTGATATAGGTTGCAAGAGTTCTGACCTTACTTATTTTGCTCATATAAACTCTAATACCATGAAAATCCTGAACATCGAGATAACCTTTACCTTGCATTCGATCAAGCGTTTTTCGGGTCGAAGAATAAGACCAATCGAGTTCTTTGCTCACTCTTTCATGCACTTCCCGGGCACTTAAGGGGGATTCTCGCCAAAGTGCTTTAAGCAAAGTCAGTTCTGTAGGTGAAGGCTTAACGTTGGTCACCATAACTCTGTTTCTCCTGATTATTCGGCTAATACAAAAACTCTTTAATAATTTTAATTCAACTCCACGATCATCGTATTAACCACTAATAGTGATTAAACTACATCATAAAATGAACACTTAACGTCATATGTAACAATCATGCGACACTAGTCGCAATAAGTCAAATAAAAATCTACTCGACAAAAGCTAATTCATATTTTCAATTTTTTACCAGCCACTTGGTCAGGAAAACCTTGAGTTGAATAAATGATTGTTATCGAAAACAACAGATTAACCTGTAACATCAATCATCATGTCTTTTGCAATTACTGTTTTATAGTTTGGCTATATAGAAGGCTATATTCATCAACTAGCCTTCTGTCAACAATTCTATTAAGATAAATTGTCATATTTGTGACGATAAAACTATAAGAACTCAACAGGAGCGGAAGATGGAAATTGAAATATTAGTCAATATGTTGGCGCGATGGGGCCACTTATTATTTGGCATGACCTGGATCGGATTATTGTATTACTTTAACTTTATCCAGGGTGGTTACTTTAAATCAGCAAGCCCAGAGGGATTATCAGATGCAAAAGCGAAGTTAGCACCGAGCGCGCTATGGTGGTTCCGTTGGGGTGCGATGTTCACCTTTATCACCGGTATAATATTGCTTTATGGCGTTGAAAAAATGGGCGCAATGAACAGTTATATCGTTGTCGGCGCAGTAATGGGAACACTGATGTTTCTTAACGTCTGGTTAATCATCTGGCCTAATCAGAAGATTGCCTTAGGAATGGTTGAGGGTGATGCCGCAACAGCAGGCGGTAAGGCTTTACTTGCATCAAGAACAAACACTCTGTTTTCGGCTCCTATGGCATTTTGCATGTTAGCTGGCCCACACTTTGCTGGTTATGCGAAAACACTTGGTAGTAGTTCAACCGGTTTGTACGCTGCTCTGGCAATTGTTTTACTAATTGAAATTAATGCCCTTTTTGGAAAGCAGGGTCCAATGACTACAGTACGTGGTGTGATCGTTAGCAGCCTCGTATTAACAGCAGTTGTTGTCGCAATTTTACAAATGCTCTAAGCTAGCCTGGTCTAATTGCAAAGACTGTTTTGGCTAAATGATAAGGCTGGTTAACCGGTCTTATCAAGCTTCCCAATTGCTCAATCGATCTTTACCATTGTAGAGTTCATCTTCTATTTAACAGAAATACAAAATACTTTTATTACTCCCTTAACCAGTTTAATTACTCTGGTTCAAATTGTTAAAGACCTTCACTAACTGTACTTATCATTTTTTGAATGGATGGTTGCATATCTTCAAACTGATTAAACCGGTGTCCGCCATTTTTAAAACAGGTTAGAGGATGTATTTCCTCTAACTCACGGATTATAGCATTAGCATCCAATACTTCATCGTCCAGAGCAACCCAAACCTTGCAATCGAGGTCTTTTGCAATAGCAGGATTAACTTTATAATTATCAAATGATTCAAACATTTTTTCGGTCACTTCAAAAGGCGTTTGCTTTTGATCGAAAAGCGTATACTGACCGACAGGTAAAGTGTTTCCAGGATCAAGTGAAGGATTGATGATTAATGCCGTTAGTTGATATTCACTCGCTAGCCAACGCGCCCAAAATCCTCCCAGCGAAGTGCCTATCACTAAGACCTTTGAACCTTTTGGTAGAGAGTCAACTAGTGCTCTTAATTCCTTTTCGGCTAAGATAGGATCATGCGGAGTATAGTGTGCACTTACCACTCGATACTGAGGAAACATTTCTTGTAATACAAGCGACTTGCCACTATTTGCAACCGTTCTGAATCCATGTAAATAAATAATAACCATTGTGTTTATAAACCAGTTAAGAAAGTACTTGTTCAGAAATTATATTGCAATATTGATATAAACTAAATAACGGGCAAGTAAACTTATCAACAATCGGCGGCCTTTATTTATTTTAACAGCTCGTAGAAACCTTACTAATAAAATTTTATTATCAATAAAAAATACAATTGAGCTAAGCAATAGTAGTTATTGATAATATAATAAAGTATTCACTGTATTTTTATATCTTTGAGGAAAGTAATTTAGTCATAAAAACACTATTAGGATCTTCAACATAATCAGCGAAGGGTTCACAATAAGTAAATCCATGTTTTTGATATAAATTTCTCGCCCGTCGAAAAGCTTGCATTGTGCCTGTTTCCAAACTCAAGCGCTGATAGCCTGATAAATAAGCCTGCTTCAATAAATAATTAAGCAAGTTATTAGCAATCCCCTGCCCTTGATAACGAGAAGCCACGCGCATTGATTTAAGCTCTGCATGAAAATCGTTAATTTTCTTAATCGCACCACAGGCTAGTAATCTGGATGACTCTACTTTATCTTCGGACCATACACTCCAAAATGTAATATTTGTCTGTTGTAATGCTTTAATATCCAAAGCGTGCACGCTTTCCGCAGGAGAATGCAAGTGCATTTCCTGAAGGTGTTCTTCTAATAGTGCAACAACAGAGCTATTGGTTAGATCATCAATTTTGTAATTCATATTAACTCACTTTTTTACATAAAGTTTGCACTCTGTCGGTGCAGGGCTTGCTTCTTCTGCACTGAAATAGTGCAAAATAGCAACTAACTTGTATTAGCAACAACAGTCAAACTGGGATAGCAAAATAATTTCCACATAAAATACAAGATTGATGCCAATAAAATACAGTTGATAGTAGTTTTTAAAAAGGACTGTCTGGTTGAATTAGTATGAAGCTGGCTCAACTCTGCCTTATAAAAGTCAACGACTAGATGTTGTATGGTTCGTCCTGAGGAGTGTCTAAAGGCTAGCGTTGGTTAAATATTTCAAAAGGCGACACGCCTATCCGAACGGAAGTCCCGTGCTTATACCGAGAAATTTATTGAATTTATATTGAGTGATTAAACTGCTCAAAAAAGCAGCTATTTTTATAATGAAAGCACCAGCCTTGCAAAATGCAAAACACTTAAGCGGTAAGCAGGTGCCTATCGAAAGGTCAATTCAGACTAAGCCTTTTTAACAAATTTAGATTTCAACATCATGGCACCAGCACCATCAACTTTACAATCAATATCGTGATCGCCATCAACAAATCGTTTAATGATAGCTTTAGTGCCAACCTTCAAAGTAGTCGATGTACCTTTAACTTTCAGATCTTTAATCAGAGTAACTTTATCACCTTCAGCCAGTAGGTTTCCCACACTATCTTTCAAAATAATACAATCTTCACCACCTTCGTTTGGATCCCACTCATGGCCACATTCAGGACAATTGAGTAGTTCACGATCCTGATAAGCATACTCAGAATTACATTTTGGACATGGTGGGTTAGCGTCAGTCATTATTTTCTCATTTCTGGTTAAAAATCAGCCAGAAAGTTAAGTCCTGAAACAGTCAACTCAACCTTC
This sequence comes from uncultured Kangiellaceae bacterium, assembly GCA_965366725.1. GTDB lineage: Bacteria > Pseudomonadota > Gammaproteobacteria > Enterobacterales > Kangiellaceae > Aliikangiella. The sequence goes on along the minus strand of CBDUHU010000267.1, from coordinate 1,545 downwards.
CGGTATCTAGCATCTTTAACACAGAATTATAACCTAGTTTACCAGCTAAGTAATAAAATCACCCTGATTGGTTAAAACAAAAAACTATTAAATAAAGAAACGATTAGCAAAATTGTAGCTATTGGTTGCCTTGATTTTTTTATGCCTTATTGGTTTTCTGCTGCAATGACAGAGATCTCAACCAATAACTCTTCTCGCGCCATATTAGCAGTAACACAGGCCCTTGCCGGGGCTTCACCGTTTGGTACCCACTCATCCCACACTTGATTCATCTCAGCAAAAAACTTCATATCTTTAATATATAATGTCGCCGAAAGAATATTTGCTCGATTACTACCAGCTCTGATTAATAAATCATCAACCTTATCTAACATAGTCTGTGTTTGCTCTTTAATACCTTTAGATGCATCCTCACAAACTTGCCCACACAGGTATATCACACCATTATGTTTGACGATTCGACTCATACGCTTTTTGGTTTCAACTCTTTCAATAGTCATTAGCTATTTAGTACGATTGTTTTAATTATTAATTTATAACATCAGCGCTCAGTCAGAACAAGACAATAAACCTTAATTACTGATTTAGTAATTAACCTTCTCCTAACTTTCAGAATTACATTTTCTATTTGCAGTCGATAACATCTCTGGATAACGCACTATAACCGCTTTGGACAAGGAGTGACTTAGTATGACACAATCATCATCATTATCTTTTTGCATATGAAAAGATAGTTCTCCTAATAATTTTGCCGCAAGTTGCCTATCTTTTGGCTGACACGCTTTATTTGTTCCATGTAACGCGTGATGGATAATTAACATTATATCATTAACCGTTGTTGATATGACCCTGTCACCTGCAAGAATCGAAGCAGTGGACTTACTGGGACGCTTAAATTTCAGAATTGTAGCCATTCGTTTCTCTCCATAGTAATTTAACAAATTAACGAGATTTATTAGTGACTTATAGAACTGAACTTATATCAATATTAGTAGCTTCAAAATTCCCAATAGAAACATAATGATATTTCTATTGAACTCTCAAACACAGGAACTGAATTATTCTGAATACTTATACAAAAAATAGTTTTTATATGAAACAAGGCTTTCTTTGACTGCTCGCAAGAGCAGTTTGGAGGTAATAGCTTTTTACTGCTAACTAACACTCTACTCTGACTTCACTCTTGTGTCAAAGTTCAATATATCTATACTGAATATTATTAAAAAAAATTAGCCTGGCTATTGAAATTAGAAGAATTACTCTCAATATAAATTATGAAGTTAGTCCAAGTAACGTAAAAAAGGAAATTCTATGCAAATACAATTAACTGGTCATCATTTAGATATTACTGATTCATTGAGACAATATGTTGTCAGCAAATTCAAAAAAATTGAACGTCATTTAGATTATATCAACAATGTACATATAATTTTACAAGTAGAAAAATTTCGTCACTCGGCGGAAGCAACAATGAATGTAAGTAGTGGTGAACTTTTTGCCAAAAGTGAGTCGGATGATATGTATGCAGCAATTGATAGTCTTGTG
>CBDUHU010000266.1:0-5652 GCA_965366725.1 uncultured Kangiellaceae bacterium | reverse complement strand
AATATCAATCAGGGTAAAGTGGCTGCGATGGGTATCAGCCCGCAACAATTGAAGCAATTGCTGGGAGATGCAAATATCAACCGGCCTGGTGGTTCATTAAAAAATCAACAGACTCAATTATTGGTTAGAACACTCAACGAATATAATGATTTACAGGAGATCCGCGAGCTACGAATTTCCCCACCAGGTAAGGCTGAAGTGAGACTGGGTGATGTAGCAGAAGTGGTTTGGTCGAGTAAGGATAGGGAGGAAATTACCCGTTTTAACGGCGTTGAAGGAGTGCTCTTATCACTATATAAGGAAGGAGATGCTAATACCGTTGAAGTCGCCAGTGCGGTCAAACAGCAATTGGCTAGACTGAACACTCGTTTACCTAAAGGTGCATCGATTGATATTCAGTTCGACCAGTCTCGCTTTATCGAACAGTCGATTAAAGAAGTTCAAAAGTCGTTACTGATAGGTGGATTTCTGGCGGTTTGTATTTTATGGCTTTTTCTCAGAAACTTTCGATTGACCGTCATTGTTACCACCGCAATTCCCCTATCTGTTGTCGCTGCCTTTATATTGATGTATCGATCAGATGTTTCTCTCAATATTATGTCTCTCGGTGGGTTAACTTTGGGGGTCGGAATGCTGGTAGACGCTGCAATCGTGGTGCTTGAATCAATTCATCGTCAACGGGAAAAAGGTCTATCTATTCGTGATGCTGCGATTGTTGGTACCAGTGAGGTTGGTGGTGCCGTAACCGCCTCAGTGCTGACAACTATTGCTGTTTTTATTCCAATTGTTTTTGTTGAAGGAATTGCCGGACAACTTTTTCGCGATCAGGCTTTAACGGTTACATTTAGTCTGCTTGCATCACTGGTAGTTTCGTTTACCTTAATTCCAATGCTTGCTTCATTAGGTGAAAAAAAATCTGGCGCAACTGAAACCAATGAAAAAAACAATGGCTTTCGAGGGGAAACTTTGGGTTGGTTTTCGGTATTTTATGAAAAATTATTGCGTCGAATATTAAATTTTAAATGGCTGACAATTGGTTGCGCTATTGTTGTATTGTTACTTAGCTTACGACTATTATCAGGCATTCCGACTTCTTTGATCCCTCAAATGAGTGAAGGAGAGTTTTATTTTGATGTACGGTTACCCGAAGGTACAGCGCTGCCGACGACTAATCAGGTATTAGCAGAAATGGAAATGGCAGCCATGGCACATCCGGGAGTCAACAAAGTTTATACCTCTGTGGGCAGTCGAAATGTCAGTGGTGGATTATCCTTAAAGACAAAGGATGAAAACCTGGGACAAGTGAGCATTGTTATTAATGACCGTGTTGATCATTCTCTAGAAACTCAAGTGATAGAAGAGCTACGTGCAATCTATAACAAGCTACCGCAAGCTGACGTAAAATTTGGCAGGCCATCGTTTTTTAGTCTGAAAACGCCATTAGAAATGTTATTTTTTGGCGAAGATATTGCGGCGATGCGAGAATATAGCATGCGCTTATTGCCGATGATAGAAAAGGTTGAAGGACTGGTTGATATTCAAGCTTCTCTTGAAGCCGGTAATCCGGAACTAATGATTCAATTTGACCGTGAAAAACTGGCTCATCTGGGGTTCTCTGTTCAGCAAGTTGCAGAGACTCTCAGTCAGCGTGTTAGTGGTAGTGTTGTTTCCAGATTTCAGCAACCTGATCGACAGATTGATATTAGATTACGTAACCGTGAACAAGATCGGGATAGTCAATCCGATATTGAGAACATTGTTATCGGTGAAGTTGGCGGGCGACCTGTCACCTTAAAGGCCGTCGCTGAGATTATTTCTGCTCAGGGGCCTGCTTCAATTGATCGCATTCAACAATCGCGGGTTGCAATTATTGCGGCCAATCTAAAACAAAGAAATTTAACCGATGTGATAGCGGAACTGAGGCAACTGGTTTTGGATAATCCGCCGCCTGACGGGGTGAGTTTTGAGTTTGGTGGTCAAAACAAAGAAATGGAACAGTCTTTTAACAGTCTTTTGTTTGCCGTATTGCTCGCTATTTTTCTGGTTTATCTGATTATGGCTGCAACTTTTGAACATGTCGGACACCCACTGGTGATTCTGTTTACCCTTCCACTTGCATTAATTGGAGTGATTATCGGACTTTATCTGACAAACTACGCTATCAGCGTAATCTCAATGATTGGCGGGTTATTTTTAGTTGGTGTGGTGGTCAATAATGCTATTGTTCTGGTTGACGCAATCAATCAGGCACGACGAAGCGGAATGGTTAAATACGAGGCTATTGTGAGTGCCAGCAAATCTCGCTTGCGTCCCATTCTAATGACTACGTTTACCACCGTACTTGGGCTTTTGCCAATGGCAATAGGTTTTGGTGAAGGGGCTGAATTAAGGGCACCACTTGCTGTAGTGGTATCTTTCGGTTTGATCGTTGCAACTGGTTTGACGTTGTTAATTATTCCTGCGACTTACCTGATAGTTCCTTCACGGGTGACAACTAATGATGACCTGGCACAGTTGGAACAAAAACTCGACCAGGCAGAAGCTGTCGAACAAAGCCACGCGCCGTTGAATGATGCTTAGTTTCATTGAGGGCAAGTATACGATAAAGCCAATTGTTAGGAGCTTGAAATGACGCTTCCCGAAATTGCGGTAAAACGTCCTATTGGTACATTAATGGCTCTGGTTAGTTTACTGGTTCTAGGAATGATTGCGCTATTGCGCCTGGAACTGGCCTTTATGCCTGAAGCTGAAAACAAACAGCTTTTTGTGGTAGCAAATTATCAAAACGCCTCTCCTAAAGCAATAGAGAGAATGATCGTGAAACCAATTGAAGAGAGCCTTTCTTCATTGAATGGACTCGAACATATGCGCTCAAATAGTGATAATCGGGGCGGTCGTGTCATTCTTAATTTTGGATTAAATGTCAATATTGATCTTGCCCGTGCTGAAATTCATGAAAGGCTTGATCGGATCAAGAGTGAATTACCTGAAGATCTTGAACGTTTAACTATCTCTGGTAATTGGAATCCTCGGGAATCTGGTGAAACAATTATGGAGGCAAGACTTAGTTCCGGAAGAGATCTAAGTAAGAATTATGATTTGCTCGATCGAAAAATAGTCAAGCCTTTGGAAAGAATTGCTGGCGTTGCGGTTGTTTCCCTGGACGGTGTCAACCCGAGGGAAGTGAGAATAAACCTCAATTTAGCCAAGCTAAAGCGACATCAGATTGATGCACGAAATGTATGGAGAGATATTGCCCGTAACAATCAGAATGCCGCAATCGGTATTTTACGCTCTTCAAGCAGAAAGGTTGTATTGCGCTCTGTTGGTTCTTTGACCAGCATTGAAGAAATCTCTCGAATTCCACTAACGGATACTCAGTTAAGGTTATCTGATGTTGCAGAAATTACCTATCAGGAACCACCATTGGAATATGGGCGTCATCTTGATGGTGATTTTGCGATTGGTCTTAGTATCGCCAAGGAGTCTTCAGCAAATACAATTGAAATTGCTGATGAGGTTTATAATCGAATTGAACAAATGAAAAGTGATCCGGAGCTGGATGGGATCAATTTTTTAGTATGGCGTGACCAGGGAAAAGAAATTAGGAATACGCTAGGTGATTTGGAACAGACCGGACTATTTGGCGCATTGTTAGCCTGTATTGTCTTATTCTTATTTCTGCGCAAATTATCGACCACTCTGGTTGCCGTGTTTTGTATTCCGTTTTCCCTGATTGTTGCATGTGGGGTAATCTGGTTACAGGGAAAAAACCTGAATACAATATCATTGCTAGGGTTAATTGTCGGACTTGGAATGCTGGTGGATAATGCGGTTGTGATTATGGAGAATATTGATCGTTTTCAAAAGAAAGGCTATGAAGGAAGAGTTGCCGCGATTCTGGGATCTAAAGAAGTATCGGTGGCTGTGATTACCGCAACCATTACTTCTGTTATTGTTTTCTTACCGATGATTTTTTCAAAACCAACCAATATGAATGTCATCCTTCAAGAATTAGGCATGACTATTTGTATTACCTTGATAGCTTCATTGTTAATCAGTCAGACACTAATACCGCTTGCTTCAACTCGCTTATTAAAAAAGGATACGAAGATTGTTAACACCCCGTTAATGGACAAATTGCAAAGTAGTTATGTCAATATATTAAAATTTACTCTCAGGCATCGCTGGTTGGCGGTTGTCTTTGGTTTCGGTTTATTGGGCACTACTGCGTATCCTGTAGCGCAGATAAATTTTAATTTTGATGCAGCCCCAACCGATATGTTTGTCGGCATCAGGGTCGACATTAGCGAAGCCGTATCGCTGCAAGTGAAAGAAAAGATCATTAATCAGATTGAAGAGACGTTGGAGCCACATAAACAGCGCCTCAATGTTAAATCAATCTATAGTTGGTGGAGCGAAGGCAATTCAATTGTTCGCCTCTATATGAAATCTGGTTTTCAGAATGAAACTCAGATGAATAAAGTTCGTCGGGAGTTGCCCCAAATTCTTCCTTCCATTGCCGGGGTTAAATTACAGGTACAGGACAACGGACCTTTCTGGAGAAGAAATAGTGGTAAACGGGTAGGAGTGCAACTTCAAGGACCTGATACAACTACTTTGGGTGAACTTGGAGAAAATGCGATAGCGCTTATAGAGGGCACCCCGGGGTTATTTGATTTTTATTCAACCGCGGAAGGAGGGAGACTGGAATTACATGCTGAACTCAACCGAGAACGCATGTCTGGTTATGAAGTAGCAAACAATCAACCTGCCAGTCTGGTAGAAATGACTTTTCGAGGACGTCGCTTACCACGATTTAAAGATCACCAGGGGGAAGTCGAAATGCAGCTGTTGCTGGGAGATACACAGCAGACGGAAATTGAGGATGTTAAAAATCTCGCCATCAGTAAAAGTGATGGCTCACAAGTACTATTGGATAGTATTTCTGAATTTACTACCCAGAAAGGTCCTAATCGAATTAATCGTCAGAATAAAATATCCAGTATCTGGGTTGGAGCACGATTTGAAAAAGGAAAGCGCAATGACTACCAGGATCAGTTAGTCGAAATTTTACGCCAAATGCCCTTGCCTGATGGGTATCAATGGCGGTTTAATAATCGTAGCCGTGGTGCCGATGAAAGCCAGGCAGAGTTTATTTTGAATTTATCGATGGCACTCGGTTTAATTTTTGCGGTGATGGCTAGCTTATTTGAATCTACCAGACAAGCTCTGGCGCTAATGATCAGTTTACCATTTGCTTTAGCTGGCGCTTTCTGGACGCTATTTTTCTTTTCCGTGGACTTTGATCAACCTGCATCGGTTGCGGTATTACTATTACTCGGAATTGTGGTTAATAATGGTATTGTAATGGTCGAGCATATTAATCTATACCGAAGGGAAGGATGGTCGCGTGAACGAGCAATGATTAAAGGTGGAAAGGAACGCTTACGTCCAATAATAATGACCGCTCTTACCACCCTTGTAGGTTTGATCCCAATTGTTATCCAGAAACCCTCTCTTGGAGGGGTCTATTATTACTCTATGGCCTATGTGATTATCGGTGGACTATTATTTTCAACCGTCCTCACTACTGTTTTTTTACCGGCAACAATTGCTGTTGTTGAAGATTCTTGTAATAAAATTTTGTCT
>CBDUHU010000265.1:0-5664 GCA_965366725.1 uncultured Kangiellaceae bacterium | reverse complement strand
CGCATCAGCTATTTATTATCTGAAGATAAACAAAGATCTTTTCCATCAATTTCGCTCATTATGATCGCTACCAGCCTGGCATTAGTTTGCGCATTAGCTGCTGATATGTTTCATCATATAGTCGAATATACTCTCTCTCATTAGGTTCTTTATGATCATCATAAAAAGAATATTTACCCGCAAAAAACCGACTTGTTATCGGTTTTTAGATTCTATTGTCAATTGCAGATTTTCTTTGAGCTTGTTGTTGATGTTCGTATCGTTGGGCTGGACTCAACCTTTGACTGCAAGTAACGATTTGGTTTTATCATTGCCGGAAGCAATACAGAGAACATTTGAAAATCATCCTGAGTTAGAAGGTTTTCAGCACAAAATAAGGGCCCAGCAAGGTAAAGTGATACAGTCTGAACTCTCACCTAAACCTGAAGTTAAACTCAGTATCGAGGATGCTTTGGGTAGTGGTGACTTTAGCGGTTTAGATAATTCTCAAACAACGCTCAGCGTGAGTTGGGTGTTCGATCAGAGTATTAAAAAACGAAGAACTGATGTCGCCAGTCGAGAGATCAGATTGATCGAAAATGAAAGAATCATCAAACAATTAGATAGTGCCACTAAAACGGCTCAATATTTCTTAAATGCACTTGCATATCAGGAAAGAATTAATATTGCCAAACGAGCAATTGATTTAGCAGAAAGCACTATTAGTGAGATAAAAAAGCGAGTCGAAGTTGGTAAAACTCCACTTGCTGAGTTATATCGGGCAGAAGCAGAACTTGCTGAACGTAAGCTATTGTTGGAGGATTTAAATCATGAACTTGAGTCTTCGTTTTATATTCTGGCAGCGCAGTGGGGGAGTACTGAACCAGAATTTGATGCTGTTGCTGGTTCTTTAATAACTCAGCCTGATGTGATCAGTTTTGAAGCATTAAAAAACAAAATAATGAATAATCCGAATTTAAAAAGATTCTTTTCATTAAAGAGAGTTAAACAGGCAGAACTTAAGTTAGCCCAGGAAGAACGCAATCCAAGTTGGAAGTTTTCTACAGGTGTTAAACGCTATGAACAAACAAATGATGTTGGTATTGTCGCTGGAATTTCTATTCCATTTGGTGGCAGTAATCGAAATCAAGGGCGTATTGCTGAAGTTCAAGCCAATATATCACATACACAATCTCAAGCTGATGCTCTTCGTATTGAAATTGAAACATCTCTTTTTGTCGTGTACCAAAAATTGGAACATAGTTTTCACGTTGGCAACATGTTAAAGCTGGAAATTATTCCAAGATTAGAAAAAGCATTGATTGAAACACGCAAAGCTTACGAGCTAGGTAAGTATGGTTACCTTGAATGGATGTCGGTTCAAAATGATTTACTGGATGCCCAATCAGCATTACTGGATGCCAGCTTAGATGCCCACCGTAATAAAATCGAACTTGAGCGACTTACCGGCTCTCAAATTACATCTCCCTTTAAATGAACAGTTTATTTTACCAATTCATACAATTGAATGAGAAACATTTTATGAAGATAGAAATAAGAAAAATATTTGCTGACCTGGCTATTGTTTTATTTTTATGTAGCGCTTTAACCTATAGCAATACCTCACTTTCTTTTGGCTCCGGACACGACGAACATGCAGAAGTAGAACCTGAAAAAGGACCACATCATGGACGTTTGTTGATCGATGGTGATTTTTCTATTGAACTTTCGATCTTTGAAACCGGCGTACCACCTGAGTTTAGAGTCTGGGTTACCCAGAAAGGACAACCGGTTGATCCAGCAGATGTATCATTAACGGCAACTTTGACAAGACTTGGTGGAGTTAACGACAATATCCAGTTTAAACCACATGACGACTTTCTTCGTGGTGACACTGTCATATACGAGCCTCATTCATTTATTGTCAGTGTTAGTGCAGAGTATCAGGGAAAATCTCACCGTTGGCAGTATGATAATTTTGAAGGACGTACAAAGATCAGTGATGAGGTAGCAGATGTATTAGATATTACTACCTCTATTGCCGGACCCGCTGTACTAAAAGAAACTGTTTCGGTTTATGGAAAATTAACGCTTCACCCTGAGTATGTGCGTAAGATTAGCGCCAGGTTTGACGGCACAATTAAACAGGTCGATGTAGGTTTAGGAGAGCAAGTAACAAAAGGGCAAACCCTGGCAATTATTGAAAGTAATGAAAGCCTGAAGGCCTATTCATTAACTGCCCCAATGAGTGGTGTTATCACTCAACGCAATGCAAACCCAGGTGAGCAAACCAACAATAGAACATTATTATCGATAACCAATAGTTCGGTTTTAATGGGGGAACTTTCAATATTTCCCAACGATCGCCACAAGATAAAATTAGGCGCACCTGTTCAACTTTTTGTTAAGGGTTATGAGCAACCGGTAAATGCTGTGGTCAAACAGATTGATTCCACGCTTCAAACTAATCAGTCGATTATTGTTCGTGCAGAAATTAAAAATGAACAGTCAGAAAACAAAACTATGCCATTGGTCGCAGGATCATTCGTTCAGGCTGAGATTGAAGTTGCTGAGCATCATGTTGAACTAGCAGTTAAACGCGCCGGACTACAGGCTTTTAGAGACTTCACTGTGGTATATGAAAAAATTGGTGACGAGTATGAAGTTCGTATGCTTGAGTTGGGACGTGTTGCAGGAGAGTGGGTCGAAATTCTGGGCGGTTTAAAAACTGGTTCAAAATACGTCTCTAAAAACAGTTATATCATTAAGGCAGATATCGAAAAATCTGGCGCAGCTCACGATCATTAAGGCTTCTTTGGAGAACAATTATGCTTGAATCAATTATACGTTCATCCATTCGACGTCGCTTTTTGGTATTGGCAGTTATTGTCATGCTTTGCGCTTTGGGTTTATGGAATTTTACCAAACTACCAATCGATGCTGTTCCAGATATTACCAATACGCAAGTAGTGATTAATACAGAAGCACCAGGCTACACACCGCTTGAAGTTGAGCAACGGGTTAGCTATCCGGTTGAAATAGCAATGGCCGGTATTCCGAATTTACAAAATACACGTTCAGTATCCCGTTATGGCCTGTCTCAGGTGACAGTTATTTTTAAAGATGGTACAGATATTTATTTTGCCAGACAATTAGTTAACGAAAGGTTAAATGCTGCGAAAAGTAGTTTACCGGCTCAAATTACTCCAGCGTTGGGGCCTATTGCAACAGGACTGGGTGAAATATTTATGTTTACCGTAGATGCTGAACCCGGTGGGTTAAATAGCGACGGTTCAGCAATCACACCGACGGATCTTAGAACCGTTCACGATTGGATAATCAGACCACAATTGCTGCGTGTTCCAGGTGTTGTAGAAGTCAATCCAATTGGCGGTTTTAAACGGGAAATCCTGGTCGCCATAGAACCTGCTAATTTATTAGCTTATGGAATTACCCAGCAAGATCTTTTTGCCGCAATTGAAGCTAACAATCAAAACAGGGGAGTTGGTTTTATAGAACATAATGGCTCCCAATGGCTTTTGCGAGTACCCGGACAAGCAGAAACTATCAAAAATCTGGCAGAGATACAGGTTGCTGAAAAAGCAGGCCAACCCATTTTATTAAAGGACGTGGCAGAGATTGGTGAAGGAAAAGAATTGCGCTCAGGTGCAGCGACTCAAAATGGCCGGGAAGTTGTGATGAGTACCGTCTTTATGTTAATTGGTGAAAATAGTCGCACTGTCGCCCAGGGAGTCGCTGAAAAACTTGAAGTAATCAAAACTAGCCTGCCAGCAGGGATCACCGTTACCGCTGTTTATGATCGCACAGATCTGGTTGAAAAAACATTGAAAACAGTGCAAACCAATTTACTGGAAGGTGCACTGTTGGTGATCGTCATTTTATTCTTGTTTTTAGGAAATGTAAGAGCAGCCTTACTAACTGCGGCAGTCATTCCCATTGCGATGTTTATGACGATTACTGGTATGGTTCAAACCAGAGTTAGTGCAAACCTGATGAGCCTTGGCGCATTAGATTTTGGGCTTATTGTTGACGGCGCAATCATTATTGTTGAAAACTGTTTAAGGCGATTGAGTGTTGCAGGCCGTGGCGGTCAGCTTTCTCTGAATGAACGATTTAACGTTGTATTTGAAGCGACCAGCGAAGTAATCCGTCCGGCCTTGTTCGGTGTGTTTATCATTACTGTTGTTTATTTACCTATTTTTGCGCTAACTGGTGTGGAAGGAAAAATGTTCCACCCAATGGCAATGACCGTAGTTATCGCATTAATCAGCGCAATCATTTTATCGATTACTTTTGTTCCTGCATGTATTGCTATTTTATTTAAAAAGCCAGTCATTGAAAAAGAAAGCCTGATTATGAAAGTTATGCGATCTCTTTATCAACCGGTGTTAGTTTTCGCGATAAAAGCTCGTTGGTTGGTGGTTGGTATCGCGATTATTCTGTTACTAATGAGTGGGTATTCTGCGACCAGGCTAGGTAGTGAATTTGTGCCAAACCTTGATGAAGGAGATATTGCAATGCATGCGCTTCGAATTCCAGGCACATCACTTGAACAGGCGATTCAATTACAAGAATCCCTTGAAGCCAAGATAAAACAATTACCTGAAGTCGAACTAGTATTTGCCAAAATTGGAACCGCAGAAGTTGCCACCGATGCAGTTCCACCAAGTGTTGCTGATAATTTTATTATTATGAAGCCAAGAGAGGAATGGCCTGATCCGAATAAACCCAAAGAACAGTTTATCGATGAACTGGCTAAATTGGTTGAGCCTATGCCTGGCAATCGCTATGAATTTTTGCAACCTATTCAAATGCGTTTTAATGAACTACTGGCAGGAGTACGTGCAGAATTAGCGATCAAAGTATTTGGTGATGATTTTGATAAGTTAATCGAGTTAGGAAACCAGATTGAAAAGGCAATCAGTAATGTTGATGGTATAGCTGATATTGCTGTAGAGCAAACCACCGGTTTGCCGATTATGACGATCAAACCCAACCGAGAGTTGCTTCCACTGTATGGAGTTACAATAAACGAAATCCAGGAACAATTAGCGACCGCATTGGGCGGCAAAATCGCCGGCCAATTTTATCAGGGAGATCGTCGTACTGATATCGTGGTCAGGTTACCGGAGCATTTACGAACGGATATTGATGGCCTGGCAAAATTACCTATCCAACGAACTCAAGGTGACTATGTTCCGCTGGAAGAGTTAGCCGATCTTGAGTTAGTGATGGGTTATAATCAGGTTTATCGGGAAAATGGTAAGCGCCGAGTAGTGGTTACCGCCAACGTGCGAGGTCGTGATCTTGGAAGTTTTGTTCAAGACGTACAACAAACCCTTTCACAAACAGTAGAAATACCGCCTGGATATTGGCTGGAATATGGTGGAACTTATCAAAAGTTACAATCAGCTTCACAGCGTTTATCAATTGTTGTGCCGATTACCTTAGCTTTAATTATTGGTTTCTTATTATTAGCGTTAGGTTCACTCAAAGATGCGATGGTTATTTTTTCGAGTGTTCCGCTTGCTCTCACCGGCGGAGTATTAGCTCTTATTATGCGTGATATACCTTTTTCAATTTCTGCTGCGGTAGGCTTTATTGCACTTTCCGGTATTGCCATATTAAATGGTTTGGTAATGGTGTCATTTATTCGGGATTTAC
>CBDUHU010000264.1:0-5675 GCA_965366725.1 uncultured Kangiellaceae bacterium | reverse complement strand
ACTGTGAATTTACCATGCTGGAATGGTACCGAACAGGTTTCGGATTAAAAGCTCTGATGGAAGAGGTTTCTCAGCTGATTAAGATAATTCTTGAAGATGTTCAGGTTCAGTATTATAGCTATCAGGAAATTTTTGTTAAAACGCTTCATATGGATCCTATGACCGTCAGTGATACAGAACTTGAGTTGTTTGCGCGAGAAAAACTGGGGGATATTCCACTTGATCTGTTGCGCGATAATTACTTATCACTGCTTTTTAGTGAACTCATTGAGCCCGAGCTGGGGGCTGATAAATTGACTTTTATCTACCATTATCCGGCTTCTCAGGCATCCCTGGCTAAAATCATTGAATCAGATGGACTGTTAGTCGCTGAGCGTTTTGAAGCATATTATGGTGAGCTTGAGTTAGCCAACGGATTTCATGAGTTAACAGATCCAGCTGAACAAGTTGGACGTTTTAATAAGGACAATGAGATCCGACAGCAACTTGGACAAGAGCAGATTGCAATTGATAACCGTCTGATTGAAGCACTGGAAAATGGACTACCTGATTGTTCCGGGGTTGCACTAGGAGTGGATCGTTTATTGATGATTCGGTTAGGGCAAAACGATATTAGTCGCGTTTTGCCGCTTGGATAACTGATTGATCAGGATTGAAGCGAACTATTATTGCTCATTTCTGCTGACCAGAGGTCTACCTAGTTGAACCTTCTGTTGCAAATCTACTGACTCATGCCATTTCCAGTTTGCTTTTTCCATCAATAGAATCACCGTCGAACCAAGTTTAAATCTTCCCATTTCCTGACCTTTCTCCAATTGGATTGAGCGATCATCATATTGCCAGCTTTTTATCTTCTTTCTTGATGGAGGCGTGATATTGCCAGCCCAGACAGTTTCAATGCTTCCAACAATGGTTGCTCCAACAGAGACCAGGGCCAATTTACCAAATTTTGTATCAAAATAACTAATCACTCTTTCATTTCGAGCGAATAATTCAGGCACATTTTCAGCTGTCAGTGGATTAACTGAAAATAGTTTTCCAGGAACATGACTCATGGCTGTCAAAGTCCCGGCGCATGGCATATGGATTCGATGATAATCACTGGGAGCAAGATAAATAGTGCAAAACTCTCCATTTTCAAAAGGTTTGGCTCTTTCTATATCGCCACCGAGTAACTCAAGTGCTGAATAATGGTGGCCTTTGGCCTGAATAATACGACCCTCCTCAATCCTGCCAAATTGGCTCATCGCACCATCGACTGGTGAGCAAAAGCTTTCCTCCGAGCTGTCTATTGGACGACTTTCCGGGGTTATTGCTCTGGTAAAAAAATCGTTAAAGCAGGCGTAATTGGTTAATTCCGGCTCACATGCGTTTGACATGTCAATTTGGTAGGCTTTGGCAAATTTTTCAATAAAGAGGTTTTTGACCCAATTAACCCTTACTTCTGCCAGCTTTCCGGCAGCAATTGATACAAGGTGCTGAGGGAACAGGTACTGGAGAGTTATTTTTAATTGTTCGCTAAATGACATATAAAATCGCATGGCTAAATATCAGGGGCAGTATATTACCGATTTTTTTGATAAAAGTCAGGTTTTAAGCGTAAAGCGGGATATTTAACTATAGTTATAAGGACTTGAATAAATGTTGGGTATTGAGACGTTCTAGATGACAGTTATTATCGGTATAATCATTGTTCTGGCTGCTGTGCTTGGGGGCTTTGTTTTATCTCATGGTGAAATTATAGCCCTGTGGCAACCCTTTGAATTATTAATAATTGGTGGTGCCGCCTTAGGTGCTTTTATCATTTCTAACCCGGCAAAAGTGAGTATTCAAACGTTTAAACAATTACCTCGTTTGTTAGTTGGAAAAAAATATAATAAGACTTTTTATCTGGAATTACTTTCTCTATTTTATCAGTTGTTTAATTTGATCCGACGTGATGGCCTGATTGCTGTCGAGCGGCATATTGACGAACCCGAAGAGAGTGAAGTATTCGTTCACTTTCCAATGATTAGTAATGACAAACATGCACTGGCATTTATCTGTGACTATTTAAGGTTGATGGTGATTGGGGATATGACTTCCTATGAGTTGGAAAACCTGATGGATGTTGAACTTGAAACCCACCATGATGAAAAAATTGCCCCATCTAATGCACTTGGAAAAGTTGCAGATGCACTTCCAGGGTTTGGTATAGTGGCTGCTGTTTTGGGGATCGTTATTACCATGCAGTCTTTAGGCGGACCACCTGAAATTATTGGTGTTCATGTCGCGGCAGCACTTGTTGGGACGTTTCTTGGGATTTTACTGGCGTATGGTTTTGTTGCTCCGTTGGCAACAGCAATGGAATATGCCGTTGATGAAGAGAGTAAATTTTACCAGTGCATGAAGGTTTGTATTCTTGCCATGGTTAACGGAATGCCGCCCCAAATAGCAGTTGAATTTGGGCGTAAAACTCTCTATTCAGAAGTTAGACCTGATTTTATGGAGCTTGAGCAGTGCGTTAAAGGGTTGCGTAATCCGTAATCATAATTGGTTAATTGAATTGGGTTAAAGAGTAATGTCTGACGAATTGGAAAAAGCCAAGCCCATCATTATTAAACGCGTGAATAAACGAAAACACGATTTTCATGGTGGTAGCTGGAAAGTAGCTTTTGCAGATTTTGCGACCGCCATGATGGCTTTCTTCCTGCTTTTATGGTTAATTGGAAATACAGACGAAGAAGAGAAAAAAGCGATTTCAGGTTATTTCAATGACCCATCGGGAATTCAGGATAAAAGCGGTTCCAGTCCATCATTGATTGGTGAAGGAGGCGCTAATGTCGGGGTGATTGATGTGGTTGATATACAGCCGGCAACCAGTGAAAAAGAAGCGCACTTAAAAAATGATGACTTGACCAGAGTAGCCGAACAACAAGAAATAATGAAACTTGAGGCGTTGAAACAGGAGTTGGAAGCTTTAGTTGATAATAGCGATGTGTTTAGCCAATTTAAAGAGCAGGTGATTGTTGACATAACCCCTTCGGGTTTGCGTATTCAAATAGTTGACAAAGATAAGCGGCCAATGTTTGATAGTGGTAGTGCTATTCCAAAGTATTATTCTCGAACAATTCTACATGGACTTGCCGGAGTATTAAGACAAGTCCCTAATAAATTGAGTATCACTGGACATACCGATGCCACCCCCTATGTGGAAAGAGAAGATTATGGAAATTGGGAGTTGTCGGCAGATCGGGCTAATGCAGCGCGAAGAGAGTTAATGTCGGGTGGGATTTCAGAAAAAAAAATCGCAAGGGTTGAAGGTTTTTCTTCTTCTGTACTTTTTGATACTACTAAACCTCATAATCCGGTCAACAGGCGGATCGCAATTATTGTGCTTAAGCGCAGTGCTGCACTGGATATCGAAAATCAGGCATTAGGGGGCAAGTCCAATGAGTAAGGGTTATTAAAGATGAGTTTGTCAGATCAGGAGCGAGACTTGTCCGAAAAGGGGAAAAAGCTGGAGCTATCCAGAACACCGCTTGAATCGGCGCTGTTCCAAATTTCAGAGTGTGCGGTGTCAACTCGTTCGGTGAATGAGTACGCCCAGAGGTTGCATAAAATAATCCGCCAATTAATGTACGCTGAAAATTTTTTTGTTGTCCTTTACACCCAAGATCGAAGCTTGATTAATTTTGTTTATATTGCCGATGAATATGACTCTGAAATAGAAAATACTGTTCTTAATGAATTGACTGCAGAAGAACTACGCAGAACCTTAACCGGGTATATGCTCAGAACAGGAAAGACTCAGCATCTTGACCGTAAAAAAATGGACTCACTCGTAGAAAAAAATATTGTTGATTCTGTTGGTGTAGATAGTTATGACTGGTTAGGTGTGCCACTTAAGTATGATGATGAAATCATTGGCGGTATTGTCATTCAAAGTTACCAGGAAGATCTAAGTTATGGTGCTAGAGAAGAAGGTGTTCTGCAATTTGTTGCGCGCCAGATTGCGTTGGTCTTTAAAAGTAAACAGGCGGAGCAGACTCTGATTGATGCCTATTCGGTTCTGGAAAAAAGAGTAGAAGAGAGAACCAGAGATTTAAATCGGATGAACGGGGCTTTGGCAAAAGAAGTTCTTGAAAGGAAAAAAAGCGAAAATATTCAATCGGCACTATTTCAAATATCAGAATTGGTTAGTACATCTCACTCTATTAATGATCTATATAAAAGTGTGCATACCATTCTTTCACGCTTGATGCCTGCCGAGAATGAGTACATTGCATTGTTATCTGATGATAGGAAAAGAATATTTTTTCCATACTTTATTGATGAACAAGATCCAACACCTGAGACTAGAAATGTTGACTTGACTGTGAAAGGGGTTGGTTTCACTGAGAAAATTTTGAAACAGGGAGAAGCATTTTTATTTTATCGAAAAGACTTAAGTGATAAAGGTAGTATCGGCTCAAAATGTGTATCTTTTCTGGGCGTTCCACTAAAAGATGGAAGTCAAACCTTTGGTGTCTTAGCCGTTCAAAGCTATCAAAAAGATGTGGTTTATGACGAAAAGAATAAAGAAGTTCTGCTCACTATTGGGCAGCAGGTAGCAACCGCTATTTTACGAAAAAACGATGCTCATTCATTATTGATTGCACATGAAAATCTGGAGAAAAGAGTTAAAGAGAGAACCTATGAGCTTGAGAAGACTATTGAAAAAAGAAAAGTGGTTGAGGAACAATTAGCGCATGATTCATTACATGATTCGCTGACAGGATTGCCTAACCGTGTACATCTTTCAAATACCCTGAATAAATTAATTAGTCGATGTGATGATAAAGAAGATAAAGTGCTCGCCCTGCTGTTCTTAGATCTGGATCGCTTTAAGATTATCAATGACAGTCTTGGTCACCATGTTGGAGATCTATTTTTACAGAACGTCGCCAGTAGACTTAAAAGTTGTCTACGAACCAATGATCTGGTTGCTCGACTAGGAGGGGATGAGTTTTGTATTCTAATGCCGGAAATTCCCAAAGAAGAAGTTGCACTGAGATTGTGTAACCGTTTACTTGATGAACTAAGAAGCCCCGTAGAAGTTGCCAATCATTCACTGATAACTAGTGCGAGTATTGGTGTCAGGATTGCAAATAGAAAAGAAAAATCGGTAGAAATAATAATGAGTGATGCTGATGCGGCAATGTATCAGGCGAAACAGCAAGGGAAAAATCGCTATTGTTTTTTTGATTCAGATATTAAAGAAATTGTGACCAAAAGAATGAAGATGGAGCGAGATCTTCGCGATGCGGTTGAGCAAGAACAGTTACTTTTGGTATTTCAACCATTGGTAGATTTTAACGCCAATAAAATTATCGGCTTTGAAGCATTAGTACGTTGGAATCACCCGAAAAATGGATTAATTGGACCTGTTGATTTTATCCCGGTTGCTGAAGAGACCGGATTAATTGTAGAAATAGGGGAAGCGGTTGTCGATATGGCTTGCCAAACTCTGGCAAGGTTTAAGAAAGAGCCTTTACTAGCAGACTTGTACGTTAACGTTAATGTCTCATCTGTTCAAATTCTGGCACGTACATTGGATGATTTTATTCGTAAAAGCCTGACCAAATATGATATTGATGCTGAAAAACTGAATATCGAAATAACTGAGAGCATTCTTATTGAAGACTATAAAGCTG
>CBDUHU010000263.1:0-5684 GCA_965366725.1 uncultured Kangiellaceae bacterium | reverse complement strand
TATCTCTGCACCAGTTGCAGCAACTAATGGATTAGCATAGGTGGTTGTTCCACCAGCAAATGGGTTTGGCACAGGACCGTTGGCCGTTGGAATATTATCAATCCCTCTAAAGAAACCACTCAATGGTGCTGGATCATGCATCTGTTGAGCCGCGCCCAGGAAGTAAGTCAGTCCAAACTGTCCCTTATATAAATCTGCACCGCCTAAACCAGTAAATGGCGTAGTGTCGGTAAATAAACTCGAGAAACTTGAGTGAGGAACCTGCCCCATCAATAATGGAAGATCAATATAAAGCTGTTTATTGGCAGCAACAACATCATCAATTGACTGCACCATAAACTGGAAACTCATGATTATGTTTTCTTTTGACTGACCAGCAGCATCGGCTGCATTTTCCATCGCATTAACCAGTTGTCTAACTGGTTCGAGCGCAGAAGTTGGTCCGCCAGCTGGGATAGGCTGTTCTCTTTTAGCAACCGCATACTGACCATCAGCAATAACGCGATTTCCGTTGGCATCAGTTATTCCGTCGGTTACCACAACCATATAAGCAGTTTGCTGAGATAGTGGCCTTAATGGCACAACTGCTACTGAAAGCTCACCAGCATAAGTTGCAACAAAATCAACCCCGGCAACTAATTCTCTAACAACGCCAGTTACTGGTCCGCTAGGAACAACAACACCGGTACCAGGGATCGCTTCAGGACGGGCAACATTAACTTCATACATTTTAACTGTTGTACCAGGAATAACCGTCGCAGGGTTAAGATCCACTCCATCAGTATTTGAGAAAGCAAAACTAAATGGCGCAGTGGCAGACCAGCCATCCAGTGAGCTTACTGCAACCAGAGGGTCGCCAAAATCGGTAGGGTCAGCAACCGGAATATTAAGCGTAAGATCCAAAGATCCGCTGAACAATAAATCATTGGGTAACGGGATATTTCCGTCTCCCGGGGCATAAACAGCTTTGGTTAAGGCAACTCCACCGTTCCCACCAGACCCAGAAGTCCCATCGGGAATGGTTGGTTCTTGAGGGCTGTCACTACAACCGGATAAACCTAACGCACCTGCAATAGCAAGTCCCAGAACGAGCTTTTTCATGTATATCTCCCAATGAGGCAAATAGTGAGGAATGCAATTTTATTTAAAAAATCGAATAGTGTGCTTTTAGAATCAATCATAGCTCAAATTCAGCGTGTACGATTAAAACAAAGGCACTAACATCCGATTTTGAAGCAATCCTGCTTATCATTATCTTTATACTTAAAGTGGTGCCGTTTATACGACTCTCCACCAATCCAAAGTCAATCCTACTCATATTCGACTACCAATAGCAAGTGTTCAGACCAGTTAAATGCAATTATTCCTGTAAATCGCTCAATAGCGATAGCTTATCAAGCGTTTAAACAATGGTATTGCGGCATTGCACAAGAAAGAGTGATATAACTACCTCGTAATATAGTGCAATTAATTACTCGCTGAATTTAGCCCGCGAAAGCAAAATATAGCGCTGAACCAGTCAGAACCTACAGCTGCCAAAACGTCAGCATCAATGATAATCACACCGACTGAAGATTGCCTGAAAACGGTATTTTTATGAACTTTAATGTTTGGTAGCACAGTAGTTTTTAATCAATAAGAACCAATCTCAACACGACAAAACGTGAAAACAGCAATTTTGAATAAGATATCCTCTTCCAGGCTCAAATTAATTAGCACCAGTTCAAGATTATCAGAACCTCGCCAAATTGTAAGCCAAAGTTAATTAACGATACTAATGACTTTATTATCCAATAAATTTTTAAAAAATACTGGATCTAATCGAGCAATTTTTTATGAACAATACTACGCTTAGTATAAGGCAAAAAAATAATCACCAAGAGAGAATTAGTAGAGGTTCTGCGATTAACTTTAATCAGCTAGTTAATTAACAGAGCGAGCAAAAAATCAAGCTGTGCAATTTCATTAATGTGTAACTAGTGGTCGGTCATTCAAGTTGAAAGTGTGGAGAAAGTAATGAGTATTTTTAACCGGTACCAAGAACGTTATGAAAGCCAACAACAAGAAGAATATACACTTTCAGAATATCTCGATTTATGCAAAGAAGATCCCCGCGTATACGCCAATGCAGCAGAACGTATGCTATTAGCGATTGGTGACGCAGAGCGAATTGATACCTCTAAAGACCCTCGTTTGAGCAGAATATTCTCAAACAAAGTAATCTCCAGATATCCTGCTTTTAAAGAGTTTTATGGGATGGAAGATGCTATTGAACAAATTGTCTCATATTTTACCCACGCGGCTCAGGGGCTTGAAGAAACTAAACAGAGTTTATACTTGCTTGGACCTGTAGGTGGTGGCAAGTCTTCGCTTGCTGAAAAACTAAAAAGTCTAATGCAGAAGTTACCAATTTACGCAATAAAAGACTCTCCTGTTTTTGAATCTCCACTTGGCTTATTCAACCCGGATGAAGATGCAGACATTCTCGCCAATGAATACGGAATAGCCAAACGTTATGTCAACACAATTATGTCCCCCTGGGCAGTCAAAAGATTGCACGAGTATGGTGGTGACATATCAAAATTTAAGGTGGTTAAGATTCTACCCTCTATTCTTGATCGGGTGGCGATTTCAAAAACAGAACCAGGTGATGAGAATAATCAGGATATTTCAGCTTTGGTTGGGAAAGTGGATATTAGAAAACTTGAAAATTTTGCCCAAAATGATCCCGACGCATATAGCTATGATGGTTCTTTGTGCAGAGCTAATCAGGGAATGATGGAGTTTGTTGAAATGTTTAAGGCACCAATAAAAGTGCTTCATCCATTATTAACAGCGACTCAGGAAGGCAATTATAATGCTACTGAAGGGATGTCGGCCCTTCCCTTTCAGGGAACAGTACTAGCCCACTCCAATGAATCTGAGTGGACCAGCTTTAAAAACAATAAGAATAATGAAGCTTTTCTAGATAGAGTTTATATTGTTAAAGTTCCTTATTGTTTAAGAATGAGCGAAGAGGTTAAAATTTATCAGAAATTATTAATTCATTCATCTTTGTATGAAGCACCATGCACCCCGAACACTCTCGAAATGTTAGCTCAGTTCAGTGTTCTCTCTCGCATAGCCAAACCAGATAATTCCAGTATGTATTCAAAAATGAAAGTATATGATGGTGAAAGTTTAAAGGATACAGATCCCAAAGCAAAATCATATCAGGAGTATCGTGATTATGCAGGAGTAGACGAAGGAATGAATGGTCTATCAACACGTTTTGCATTTAAAATATTATCAAGGGTATTTAATTATGACCAGTCTGAAATTGCGGCTAATCCAGTTCATCTTTTATATGTACTTGAACAACAAATAGAACAAGAACAGTTTCCACAGGAAGTTCAGGACAAATATTTGTCTTTTATTAAAGAATTTCTGGTACCCAATTATGTTGATTTTATTGGCAAGGAAATTCAAACAGCCTACCTGGAGTCCTATTCAGAATATGGACAGAACATATTTGATCGTTATGTTACTTACGCTGACTTCTGGATTCAAGATCAAGACTTCAGAGATCCAGAAACAGGTGAAAACTTTGACCGTGGTTCACTCAACGAAGAACTTGAAAAAATAGAAAAACCTGCAGGAATTTCTAACCCGAAAGACTTTAGAAATGAAGTCGTTAACTTTGTACTTCGAGCACGAGCAAACTACCCGGGCAAAAACCCTAAGTGGACAAGCTATGAAAAACTTCGCAGTGTTATTGAAAAGAAAATGTTTTCAAACACTGAAGAGCTACTTCCTGTGATTTCCTTTAATGCTAAATCATCAACAGAGGACTCGCAAAAACACGACGACTTTGTTAATAGAATGGTTGAAAAAGGCTACACACAAAAGCAAGTTAGATTACTGTGCGAGTGGTATTTACGGGTGCGTAAATCATCGTAGCACGAGGTAGTTATCATGCAAACAATCGATCGACGATTAAATCAAAAGAACAAAAGCACCGTTAATAGACAGCGCTTTATCAGGCGATATCGTAAACAAATAAAACAAGCTATTACCAAACAAATCAATCAACGTGGAGTTACCGAAGTTGATAAAAATGAAAGTATTTCCATTCCAACCAGGGATATTAATGAACCAACATTTCGCAGTGGTAGTGGAGGAAGAACAGAACGCGTTTACCCTGGGAATAAAGAGTTTAGCAAAGGTGACAAAATCAAACGCCCTCCTCCATCAGATGGTGGGGGCGGAAGAAGGGCAAGTGACAAAGGAGAAGGAGAGGATGATTTTTCATTTGAAATTTCCAGTGATGAATATATGGAAATATTATTTGAAAACCTTGAATTACCTAACCTGAAGAAGAATCAATTAAAGAAAATCATTAATTACAAGACAATCCGCTCGGGATTTAATACCGATGGAACGCCTTCTAACATTGATATTGTTCGCTCAATGAAGGGGTCACTTGCACGAAGAATTGCGAGTCGTTCACCACTAAAAAAGCTGATCAAAGAAAAGCAATTAGAAATAACAGAGTTAGAAGCAGAATCGACACTTGACAGTAAAAAAATAAATCTACTAAAAGAAGAAATCGAAAAGCTGGAAAAAAGAATAAGCAACATTCCTTACATAGATTCATTTGATTTGCGTTACAAAAATTTTGAACGTTTACCTTTACCAACGACTAACGCAGTAATGTTTTGCCTTATGGATGTATCTGGTTCAATGGATCAACAAACCAAAGAAATGGCTAAACGATTTTTTATATTACTCTATATGTTTCTCAAACGTTCTTATAAGGATGTTGAAGTTGTCTATATTCGCCATCATACTCAGGCAAAGGAAGTTGACGAACATGAGTTTTTCTACTCACAGGAAACCGGTGGAACTATCGTTTCAAGTGCTTTAAATTTGATGTTGGATATTATTCAAAAGCGATATCCAACATCTGAATGGAACATTTATGCAGCTCAAGCTTCTGATGGCGATAACTGGAATGACGACTCCAGAGTTTGTCATCAATTACTATCAGACAAAATTCTCAATTTAGTTCGTTATTATACCTACGTAGAAATCACCCAGAGAGAGCCACAAAATCTTTGGCATGAATATGAGCAACTCAATTCAAGTAATGAAAATTTCGCAATGCAGAAGATTGCTGAGCAACAGGATATTTACCCTGTTTTTAGAGAGTTTTTCCAAAAACAGGCGGTAAAATAGGAGGCAAATTTTTGACTCATAGTAAGCCAATATCAACATCAGCTGACTGGACTTTTGATTTGGTCCAAAAATATTATGATGCCATTGAAGAGATCGCAAACGACTTTGAACTGGACACTTATCCTAATCAACTTGAAGTAATCAGCGCAGAGCAAATGCTTGATGCATATGCAAGTGTAGGTATGCCCATAGGCTATAATCACTGGTCTTTTGGTAAGCATTTTATTTCCAATGAACAATCCTATCGACGCGGTCATATGGGGCTCGCTTATGAAATAGTTATCAACTCCGACCCTTGTATTGCCTATTTGATGGAAGAAAATAGTATGATGATGCAGGCATTGGTAATTGCTCATGCCAGTTTTGGGCATAACTCTTTTTTTAAGGGTAACTATCTATTTAAAACCTGGACAGATGCTGAAGCAATCATCGATTATCTGGTATTTGCTAAGAACTATGTTGCGGAA
>CBDUHU010000262.1:0-5687 GCA_965366725.1 uncultured Kangiellaceae bacterium | reverse complement strand
ATTAAGCGCTTGATGGACTTAGGTTGCTTCCGTGGTATACGCCACAGAAGAAGTTTACCTGTTCGTGGACAGCGTACTAAAACCAACGCACGTACCCGTAAAGGGCCACGTAAACCTATAAAGAGATAATTGACTATGGCTAAAACACCTCGTTCTCGTAAAAAGGTCAAAAAGCACGTAGTTGATGGAATGGCTCATATCCATGCGTCATTCAATAACACTATCGTGACTGTTACTGACCGTCAAGGTAATGCTCTTGCCTGGGCTACTGCTGGTGGTTCTGGTTTTAGAGGTTCACGTAAAAGTACACCGTTTGCTGCACAGGTTGCGGCAGATCGCGTGGCAGAAATGGTTAAGGAAATGGGAATGAAGAATCTAGAAGTCTTCGTTAAAGGCCCGGGTCCTGGTCGTGAATCTGCTGTTCGCGCTTTAAATAACGCTGGATTGAAAGTTTCAAACATCACTGATGTTACTCCAATCCCGCATAACGGATGTCGTCCGCCTAAAAAGCGACGCGTGTAACTTTAGGTACTGCTGGAGAATAACAGATGGCAAGATATATTGGACCTAAACTCAAGTTAGCACGTCGTGAAGGCGTTGATTTAATGCTGAAAAGTGGCGTTCGTGCTATTGAAGATAAGTGTAAGATTGATCAGGTTCCTGGTGTTCATGGTGCGAGACGTTCACGTCTTTCAGACTATGGACTACAGTTACGTGAAAAACAAAAAGTTAAGCGTATTTACGGAGTACTTGAAAAACAGTTCCGTAACTACTATAAAGAAGCTGCACGTTTAAAAGGTGCTACAGGTGCAAACCTGCTTCAGCTTTTGGAAGTTCGTTTAGACAACGTTGTTTATCGAATGGGCTTCGGCTCTACTCGTTCAGAAGCTAGACAGTTAGTTAGCCACAAGGCAGTGCTTGTTAATGGTAAGATGGTTAATGTTCCATCTTATAAAGTGTCTGCTACAGATGTGATTTCGATTCGTGAAAAGTCTAAGACTCAAGCGCGTATTATTGGCGCTTTAGAATTAGCATCACAGAAAGAACGTCCAGTTTGGATAGAAGTTGATGATAAGAAGATGGAAGGAACGTTCAAGAACATTCCTGAGCGCACAGATTTACCATCTGATATCAATGAAAATCTAATAGTGGAATTATACTCCAAGTAACACTTGAAGAGGATTATTTATGGGCAATGTCGCTGAGCTACTGACGCCACGTCAGATCAAAGTGGAAAATCTTGGTGAGAGAAAAGCTAAAGTTGTATTAGAGCCTTTTGAGAGAGGATTTGGTCATACTTTAGGTAACTCACTGCGTAGAATTTTACTTTCATCGATGCCTGGTTGTGCGGTTGTTGAAGTGGAGATCGATGGCGTATTGCATGAGTACACTACAATTGAAAGTGTACAGGAAGACGTTATCGATATTTTGCTAAACTTGAAAGGGTTAGCAATTAAGTTGGAAGACAAAGATGAAGCAACTCTTATTCTTCAAAAGAAAGGCGAAGGTGTAGTCACTGCCGCTGATATTGAAGAACAAGCAGGTGTTGAAATCGTCAATCCAGATCATCATATTGCGACATTAACTAAGAAAGGTTCTCTTAGTATGCGCCTTATCGTTAAAAATGGTCATGGATACGAGCCGGCTGCACTTCGTAAGAACAATGACGAAGAAGATATGAGCATAGGTCGTTTACAACTAGATGCCTCATTTAGTCCAATTCGTCGAGTCTCTTACGTGGTTGATTCTGCACGTGTTGAACAGCGTACAAATCTGGACAAATTAGTTCTTGATTTGGAAACTAATGGCACAATTGAGCCTGAAGAAGCTATTCGTCGTTGTGCAACAATTTTGCAGCAACAATTAGCAGCATTTGTTGACTTAAAAGATGAAAAGCAAGCAGAACCAGAGAAAGATGAGCCTGAAGTTGATCCGGTTCTTCTACGTCCTGTTGATGATTTAGAGCTTACTGTACGTAGTGCTAACTGTCTTAAGACAGAAAATATTCACTACATTGGTGACCTAATCCAGAGAACGGAAGTGGAATTACTTAAAACACCAAATCTTGGTAAGAAATCACTTACTGAAATTAAAGATGTTTTAGCTTCACGTGGCCTTTCTTTAGGTATGCGTCTAGAAAACTGGCCACCATCAAGTATTCTTGATGACGCTTAGTTTTTATAGAGCTTAAGTTAGACAATTTTGATAAGACCCTGTTCATTAGAATGGGGTTTTGTTATTTAAAACTAAACACAAGCTTTGCTTGTTAATAACATAAACCAAAGAATATCAGTACTATTGCAGGCTGATAAAATGTAAAGGTAAAGAAAATGCGTCATCGTCAAAGTGGTCGTCAATTAAATAGAAACTCTAGCCATCGTCAGGCTATGTTTCGTAACATGTCAGTTTCTCTTATTGAGCATGAGCTGATTAAAACAACTGTAGCAAAAGCAAAAGAGTTACGCAGAGTTGTTGAGCCGTTAATAACTTTAGCAAAAGAAGATTCAGTTGCTAACCGTCGTTTAGCTTTTTCTCGAACTCGTAGTAAAGCTGCTGTTGGTAAATTATTCGATGAGTTAGGACCGCGTTATCAAGAACGTCCTGGTGGATATTTACGTATTATTAAGGCTGGCTTCCGTGCCGGTGATAAAGCGCCAATCGCTTATGTTGAGTTAGTAGATCGTCCTATTATCGACGATGAAGAAGAAGATATCGTCGAAGAATAAGCAATACAGAGTTATTTTTAGCCAGGTACTTTACCTGGCTTTTTTTTGTCTGAAGAAAAGTGATGATAGAGGAAAAATGCGCTTGCACCAATAAACATTACTAACGCGCCAAGTTGGGAGCCACTCATAGCAAAAAATTTAACTGGATTGGTTGTTACAAACTCAACCAGAAAACGACATAGTCCCCATAATAAGATGAGTTTGAAGAATAAGTAATAAGGTCTTTTTTCGACTTTTTCCTGACTTTTTAAATATAGCCAAATGAACAGTGAGTATATTATTTCGTACAGGGGGACAGGATGGACTAGTTGGTGTGGATTAGTTGGGGCAACTCCCTCGGGAAAGCCCATTGCCCAGGGCAAATTACTGTTTGTACCCCAGCAATCGTCACCTGATAAAAAGCAACCTATTCTGGCAATTCCATAGGCCACTATTGCTGCTGGAGCAGCCTTATCGAGCAATATGCTAAGATCAGACTTAGTTATTCGAGAGAATAGATAAATAACAACTACTGCCGAAATTAACGCCCCCTGACTGGAAAAACCACTGCCAGATACATAAGTATTAACGTCACTTAATGAACCTATTGGAACATTTTTGATGATAAACATTAACTTAGCGCCAATTACTCCGAAAATTAGTAGTGAGGCAATTAATAGTTCGCAATTGATATCACGATTAAAAGACGTGGTAATGGCATTAATGTATAGATATCTACCAACAAGATAGGCTATTGCCAGAACTACGCCATAGGTGCCAATTGTAAGATCAGAAGATTGATAGATATATGGAAACATCATTAATACTCAGTGACAAAAACTTAGTGTAGAGCGCCTTGAAAGGGTTGTAAACTATAAGAAAACGTAATTTAATAGAGCATTGTAATATATGCAATATTATTATTTACACGATTACATTAGATATTAAAATAGCTGAAATAAGCAATTTGTGACTTAAGTACGGGAATTGAGCCAATTAGTCAGCTATTTTATTAACGTAATTGCCATGTTTTAAGTCAGTTGCAATAAAGGAGAAGCAGAGTGAAGGTTGTCGCGGCGCATAGGATCAAGGAAGCACAGGCCAAATACCCAGGAGCTGAATTACAACTTCTCGGCTGGTATCAGATACTGAGTCAAAGTGAGTTTAATTCAGAACAGGAGTTAAGGGAAACATTTGGTGATATGCGTGGTTTTAATTATCACTATAAATTTCCTATTCCAGATACCACCTTACTCGTCCACACACTAATCAATTTTGAAGCGCAAGTTGCTTATATAGAGGAAGTTAAGCCAGGTAACCACTAACGGGAGTCGTATATGCAAAAAGCTTTAGAAAGAGCACTACAGCATTGGGGGATGGTTGCTCCTCTTATCGGCACACCGAAATCTCAGGAAGATTACAATGCATTACTTATTAACCTGAAAGATGCATTAACTTTGGCAGAGAACCGCTCAAAAACTCCATTGTCCAGTTTGATAAAAGCGATGGCTATTGCCGCTAACGAGTATGAAGGTAAGGTGTTGGTGCGGGAAAAAGGACCAGTACTAGCGCTAAAGTATTTAATTGAGCTTCATAGTGTTAAACAATCTGAGTTAGGAGAAGTTGGAAGCCAGGGAGTTGTTTCTGAAATATTAAGTGGTAAGCGAGCGCTCACTGTCAGACACGTTAGAGCGTTAGCCAAAAAATTCAATGTTTCACCGAATGTATTTATAGACACTGATTAAGCACATTCAATATTTTAACTGTCAATTGGCCAGTACTAGCAGGCCTCAAAAGAATCACTTTTATTCTTAGGCGCGTATGCTAGACTGACGCCTGTTTGTCTTATTTTGCTACTCATGATGACAGAAAACTTACTCAACTTTATTCAACAAAATACTGAGTGGGCAGCGCTGATTGTTTTTATCGTCGCCTTTGCAGAGTCACTTGTAATAATCGGTTTGTTGATTCCCGGCTGGTTATTGCTAGTAGGAATTGGTGGAATGATCGGAGCCGATATTCTGAGCTTTTATCCTATTGTTGCTGCGGCTTATCTGGGGGCAGTCCTTGGCGAGTCTTTGAGTTTTTATTTAGGTTATTACTATCACGAAAAGCTGTTGAGTTTACCGATAATGTTGAAGCATCAAAAGCTCATTGATCATTCACATCGATTTTTTGATAAACATGGAGTGAGTGGTGTTTTTATTGGTCGCTTTTTTGGCCCAACACGGGCTGTAGTGCCTTTTATTGCAGGTATCTCAGAGATGAGCAGGCACACATTTTTCTGGGTTAATACCTTTTCTGGCTTATTGTGGGCCCCACTCTATTTAATTCCCGGAATTCTCGTTGGGGCGGCATTTGCGCTAGACAGTGAAGAAAGTTTCAACCTGTTACTTATTCTTAGTTTATTAGCAATTAGCGTGACTATGTCGGTAAAACACATTCGGCTGTACTCTAAAAATTCAGAGTTGAAACATACATATTGGCCTTTGATCAAACTGCTTCTGTCAATTGCAATTAGTTTGACCATTTTGACTCTTTTTATTAAGTCTCCTTATCAAGGCCTCTTGATGGAGATACTATCGGTTCTATGGGAAAAGTTGTAGCTACATTTATTAATGTGAACCAATAGTCGAATTGCTTTCTTTCTCCTCTAGCTTACTATTTTTAGCTTTCCATGAGTCCATATTTTGCTCGGCGATATTTTGCATCAATGAAACAGGGTTGGCGCCAAGAATGGTATTGAGCGGACTCTTTAAACCTGCCCGTCGCTCCATAAAGAGTTTAATGCTATGTTCTAAAAAACGACTCATCATTGCCTGCATTGAGTCACCGTAAAAGCGCACAAACTCTTTCAGGATCTCTTGTGTCATAATAGGTTGGCCGTTTGTCTCTTCTTCTGCAATGATTTGCATTAAGGTGCAACGGGTCAGATCTTCTTTAGTTTTGGCGTCAATAACTTTGAACTCACTATATGACATG
>CBDUHU010000261.1:0-5698 GCA_965366725.1 uncultured Kangiellaceae bacterium | reverse complement strand
TTATGAAATAAACCAAGCGTGTAGGCTTCGTCAGCCATTGCCAGATTAAGCTGACGGCAGATTGTTGAAGCAACGCTGGCAACTGATACTGATATCTGCCAGAAAAGCGTCATGTCTATCCGCGTATCAATATGCGCCATCGACTTTCTGAGTAGTAACGTTTTAAGAATAGCTATCACTCTATCAACACCCAGCATGACTACCGCTTGTGGAATAGAACCGATCTTATGAGCCAAACCAAAAACTGGCGAGTTAACCAGTTTGATCACAGCCGCACTTACTCCAGGATCAACAGAAATTATCTCACCAATCTTCTCTAAATCAGCGCCACACTGGTTAATCTGGTCAATTAAACCCGGTTGTGGCGGGATATATATTCCACTAATGACATCTCGATCATGTGCTCGCGGGGTAATGGGAGTACTCAACTTATCGCCTTTTAGTTAATATTCTTGCAGTTTGGGTTAGCCAATCAATATAACTATAGCCCAATCCAGACAATTTACCTGACGATTTATCAACGACTCATTCGAGCTAATCAGTCGCTGTCCACCATTAAATAATCAACCTTCTGGAAGCCTCGGGGTAGCTTGTTGCCTCTTCGCCCTCTTTCACCACGATAATGTTCTAAGTCAGCAGGCTTGAGCCTGAGATAACGTTTTCCGGAATAGGCCAACAGAGATTGGCCAGGAGAAACAACAGCAACCGCCACCACAAACTCTTCACGAAGCTGCAATTTGGCCGCAGGTATGCCAATAATTTTATTTCCCTTGCCTTTTGATAGCTGTGGTAAATCAGCAATTGGAAAAACTAACATACGACCTTCATTTGAAATAGCCACACAGAGCTGGTTTGAATAATCCATTACCGGCTGTGGTTTTAAGACCTTTGAGCCTGAGGGTAAACTAAGCAGAGCCTTACCATTTTTATTACGGGTAATGGTATCGCTGAATTTTGCCACAAAACCATAACCGGCATCACTGGAAAATAAGAATTCCTGGTCATCGGTTCCCATAATGGTATCGACAAAAACAGAGCCTGCAATTGGATTAAGCCTCCCTGTTAGAGGTTCCCCCTGCCCCCTTGCTGAAGGTAAAGTATGCGCAGGTAAAGCAAAACTTCTTCCACTGGAATCAAGAAAAACTGCCGATAGATTACTTTTGCCTTTTGCCGCCGCGCAAAAATCATCGCCAGCCTTGTAATTAAGTGATTCGGCATCAACGTCATGCCCTTTGGCGCAACGCACCCACCCCATCTTAGAAAGAACAACGGTTACTGTCTCACTAGGCATTAAGTCACTTTCGGTTAGTGCCTTGGCTTCTTCTCGTGCCACAATTGGAGAACGACGCTCATCAGAAAACTCTTTGGCAGTTTGAATGATCTCTTTTTTAACCAGCGTTTTAAGGCGAGTCTTCGATCCAAGAATAAGCTCTAGTGATTTTTTCTCTTTTGCCAGTTCAGCCTGCTCACCTTTAATTTTCATTTCTTCCAATCGAGCCAGGTGACGCAGTTTAAGTTCCAGAATCGCTTCTGCCTGAATATCAGTAATAGCGAATCGCTTCATCAACACCGGTTTAGGCTTTTCTTCTTCGCGGATTATCTTAATGACTTCATCAATATTAAGAAAAGCAATTAGTAGCGCATCAAGAATATGCAACCTCTGGTTAACTTTTTCCAGGCGAAACTCCAGTCGCTTACGGGTAGTGCGCGTTCTGAATTCGAGCCACTCTTTCAAAAAGTGAACCAGTCCTTTAACCTGCGGGCGACCATCAATACCAATAACGTTCATATTGACACGATAGTTTTTCTCCAGATCGGTGGTCGCGAACAGGTGTTTCATTAAAGACTCTAATTCAACCCGGTTGGAACGCGGTACGATAACAAAACGTGTTGGCGTCTCATGATCTGACTCGTCCCTCAAGTCGGATACCATAGGCAACTTTTTAGCCTGCATTTGTGCAGCTATCTGTTCTAAAACTTTACTTCCGGATACTTGATGGGGCAATGCAGTCACTACCACTTCACCGTCTTCAATAGTGTAAGCGGCGCGCATCTTGACACTGCCACGGCCAGTTTGATAAATCTTTAAAATATCCGACTTAGGCGTGATAATCTCAGCATTTGTCGGAAAATCAGGTCCGGGCACATATTGATGAACTTCTTCAAGAGTTGCTTTAGGGTTGTCCAGTAAATGAACACAGGCATCAGCGATCTCATTAATATTATGCGGCGGAATATCAGTTGCCATACCAACAGCAATTCCAGTTGTGCCATTTAATAATAGGTTTGGCAAGCGCGCCGGTAAAATTTTGGGTTCTTTTAAAGTACCATCAAAATTAGGCGACCACTCAACGGTTCCCTGTCCTAACTCTGATAACAAAACAGACGCATATTTTGAAAGTCTGGACTCGGTATAACGCATTGCAGCGAAAGACTTAGGATCATCTGGCGCTCCCCAGTTGCCCTGCCCATCAACCAGCGGATAACGATAAGAAAACGGCTGTGCCATCAACACCATTGCTTCATAACAGGCACTATCACCGTGAGGGTGGAATTTACCCAACACATCACCCACCGTTCTGGCAGATTTTTTATATTTGGCGGTCGACTTAAGTCCAAGCTCGCTCATCGCGTAGATGATTCGTCTTTGTACGGGTTTCAAACCGTCACCAATATGCGGTAACGCTCTATCCATGATGACGTACATGGAGTAGTTTAAATAGGCTTTTTCGGTAAATTCAGAGAGCGTTTGCTGCTCTACACCGTCAAAATTTAATTCCATAATATTTATTATTTCGTCTATTAAATAAGTTTCAAAACAAGTGGCAACTAATGACTTGATTGCTCAATCAGTCGATTTCCACCAGGTTGCCTTTTTCCTGTAACCAGGTTTTTCTATCACCAGCGCGCTTCTTAGCGAGCAACATATCCATAATTTCGGTAGTTTGCTCCTGAGAGTCAATGGTTAACTGTACTAATCGCCGAGTCTCAGTTGCCATAGTTGTTTCCCGCAACTGTTTAGGATTCATCTCACCCAAACCTTTAAAACGTTGAACATTAACCGTCCCCCGTTTCTTTTCAGCTTTAATTCGATCTAAAATTCCCTGTTTTTCGTCTTCATCTAATGCATAAAAGACTTCTTTACCAACATCAATTCGATACAAAGGTGGCATTGCGACATAAACATGTCCAGCTTCAACCAGCGCGGTAAAGTGTCGAACAAATAACGCGCACAATAAAGTCGCAATATGCAACCCATCAGAATCCGCATCCGCCAGGATACAAATTTTTCCATAACGCAAGTTGGTTAAATCTGCTGACTCCGGATCCAGCCCAAGTGCCACAGAAATATCATGAACCTCTTGCGAAGCCAGTATTTCAGAAGAGTCGACTTCCCAGGTGTTCAGGATTTTTCCTCTAAGTGGCATAATTGCCTGAAACTCTTTATCTCTTGCTTGTTTTGCCGAGCCACCCGCAGAATCACCTTCCACCAGAAAAAGTTCGCCAGCCATTGTGTCCTGACCAATACAATCAGAGAGTTTACCCGGCAGTGCTGGCCCGGAAGTCACTTTTTTACGTGCAACTTTCTTACGTGAGCGCATCCGTTTATGGGCATTGGCAATCGCTAGCTCAGAAAGCCGATCACCATAGGCAGGATTCTGGTTTAACCACAAAGAAAGAGAATCCTTAACAATGCCAGAGACAAATGCCGCTGACTGGCGCGAAGATAACCGCTCTTTAGTTTGACCGGAAAACTGAGGATCCTGCATTTTGACTGATAGTACAAATGATAACCCATTCCATAAGTCATCGGCGGTCAGTTTAACGCCTCTGGGAAGGCTGTTGCGAAATTCACAAAATTCCCTCATAGCCTCCAAAAGTCCGTTTCTCAACCCATTGACATGGGTTCCACCTAATGGAGTCGGGATCAGATTAACATAACTTTCGTTTAATAAATCGCCGCCTTCGGGCAGCCAGAATAAAGCCCAGTCAACTGCTTCGGTGTCCGCTGCAAATGAGCCACAAAATGGTTCTTCCGGGAGCCTCTCTGTATCAACAGCAGAGAGCCTTAAATAATCGCTAAGACCGTCTTGATAACACCACTCGGTTTTATCACCTGTATTATTATCGATCAGGGAAACGTTTAAACCGGGACATAATATCGCTTTTGCTCTGAGCAAGTGTTTAAGTTTGCTTAATGAATATTTAGCCGTATCAAAATATTGAGGATCCGGCCAAAAAATAACACTTGTTCCTGTATTTCTACGGCCAACTTCTCCCACTTCTTTAAGCGGCGTAGCCCTTTCTCCATTAGCAAAACTGATCTGATATTTTTTGCTATCCCGCTTTACATGCACTTCAACACGACTGGAAAGTGCATTTACCACTGAAATACCAACACCGTGGAGACCACCTGAAAACTGGTAGTTCTTATTGGAAAACTTACCACCAGCATGTAACTTGGTCAGGATTAACTCAACCCCGCTAATGCCTTCTTCAGGATGTATGTCAACCGGCATACCTCTTCCATCATCCTGAACCTCAAGAGCCCCATCATTGTGCAAAATAACGATGATATTTTTACAGTGACCTGCAAGAGCTTCATCAACACTGTTGTCAATGACTTCCTGAGCAAGATGATTGGGACGGCTTGTATCGGTATACATACCCGGACGTTTTTTTACCGGGTCTAAACCACTTAAAACTTCTATGGAGTCTTAATTATTAACGAATATTCAGGCAACAATTAATTGATAATCGTTACAAATTGATTGATTTTAAACGCCTATCATCGCGTCAAATTATCAATTACGCAAGTAGAAAAGTTGATTTTAACCGTATTAAACAGGCCTTAACGTCTAATTGATTTTATCCCAGGAGCAGCAATCAAGTATCCAAAGAAAGCCAGATCAATAGCCTTTTATTGTATAATCAACCGTATATTCAAGGTTATCAATGCGATGCACAACCGATTCCATTCGGCCATCTGGATAGAGACTCAGGAAGCGATACCCTGGAGATTCACTACCCGCACAAAAATCTTCCGATTTTGGTTTAAACTGGACACAACTTGAAGGTGTCGCGATCCATTTAATTCCCTGATGTTCTTTTTCAAATTCCTGATGCACATGTCCCCAAAGCACAGCTTTAACCTGTGAATAACGGGACAGTAATTGACTCAGTTCATCGGTATTATGCAATCCAATTTGATCAAGCCACTGACAGCCCACATTCTGCGGCTGATGATGTAGTGTCACCAAAGTATGCTTCTCAGGATGGCTCTCTAATGCTCGCTCTAAAAAATCCAATTGTTCAGAGTTAAGAAATCCATGAACTTTTCCAGGAACAGATGAATCAAGTAAAATAACCTGCCAATTTCCGATCAATAGCTGCTTTGCCGCAAGCACCGTTTCATTGGTTAAGTGTTGCTCCATCATCGCAGGAGCATCATGGTTACCAGGTAACCAGAAAGTAGGGATATTCATCGCTTTAAAACGCTCAGCCAGGTATTGATAAGATTCAGCAGATGCATCCTGTGATAGATCCCCTGTCGCTAACAACGCATCAGGAGACCACTCTTCCTGCATCAGACGCTGACAGACAGCTTCAAAGCTGGTTCGAGTATTCAACCCAAGCAGACAACCTTGCTGAGTTGCGAAGATATGACTATCGGTAACTTGTGCTAAACGCACAACTT
>CBDUHU010000260.1:0-5714 GCA_965366725.1 uncultured Kangiellaceae bacterium | reverse complement strand
GTTAGCCTGGGGTACTCATGGGAAAAGAAAAGGATGTTGATTGATCAGGAAAAATGTCAATCAGGCTATAACTATGAAGCAAAATGGAAAGCTCGCCAGTTTGTTGAAGATGCGCTTGAAAACGGTGCACAGATTATTAACAAAGCCAAAGTAAGTCGGGTTTTAATTGAAAACAACAAGGCGATTGGTGTGGAATATATCGTCCAGCATCCACTTAGAAAGAATGAAGTTAAACAAGTGTTTTCCGGAAATATTGTTCTTGCGGCTGGTTCATTGTCGTCACCAGTAATACTTAAAAATAGCGGGCTTGAATATATTGGAGAAGATGGATTCTATTGTTGCCCTAATTTTGCTGTGCTCGGCTTTGTTCCCGGACTCAATGGTACTAATAATTTCGTTGGTAGCATGGGAGCAGAACTTAATGAAAAAATTGTTATTGGTGATGCAAATTTATCACACAAGTTTTTTCAAATGGTTATGTTGGCTGAATTGAAGTTTAGCCGGTTGTTTTCTTATTCGACTAGTATGGCTGTTGGTGGTTCTGTAAAAGATGGTATTGGTGGAACTCTTAGAAGTGACGGTCGTTATTACAAACAACTCGGTCAAGAAGTGATTAATAACCTGAAAAAAGGTGAAGATGCCGGAATTGAGATTCTTAAAAATGCCGGAGCAAAGAAAATTTTAAAATTTGATCATGCTTCTGCAAATGTTGGCGGCGTGATCAGAATTAAAGAGCATTTAGATGAAAATCTACAAACTGAAGTTAGTAATCTTTATGTATGTGATGGTTCAGTTCTTCCGGAGAATAGCAGCTTATCTCCGACTTTAACGCTTGTTTGTTTATCTAAGTATTTATCCAAACATCTTTTATCAACGATTTAAATTGAGTATTAGTTCGCGCTCAACTAGACATATTTTTTTATATTAAAACAGGTCGGAGAATAATGGAAAATTCAAGTTCAACAACAAAACAAAAAACTAAGTCACGTAAGTTTCTTATCTATGGTATCTATCCTTTAATTGGATTAATCCTAATATCAGTTGTTTCACATGCAGTCTGGAAGAGTTCCGGAAATAATGAATGGGAGCTTCAGCGTGATGAGGAAGGTGTTCGAATATTTACCAAAAAAATTCCTGGTGATCCATTACTAAAAGTTAGAGGGATCGGAAAGATTCGCTCTAAGATGGCTGGGATATTTAAATTGATGAGAGACGCACAAAGCTGTGTTGATGCAGGATGTTATGATGCTAGTGTATTAGAGACAGAAAACTACCCTCATATAGTTTATTACAAATTTACTTACCCCCTCTTTTTTCCTTTTCAAGATAGAGAATATATTGTTGTTTCAGAGTTCACTCAGCATCCTGTAACAAAGGAAATTAACGTGGATTATGTTGCAACACCGGACAAAGTTCCACCAACAGACTGTTGCGTAAGAATAACCCATATGGATAACAAATGGCGTTTTACTCCGCTTGATAACGGTGAGGTAGAAGTTGAGTTCGAGTTAGACACAAGTTCTGGTGGTTTTTTTCCTGATGTTGTAATCAGTATGGGAGCGCCGGGTTTGGTACATTGGGCAATTCTGGATTTTCAGAGAATTCTTGATAAAGAAAAGTATCGCAATGCAAAAGCAGAATATGTTGAAGAGTATTTGACTAACGAGATTTCATCAGAACAGCTGGCGGAAGATAATCAAAGTTAATGAATTGGACTATTAATTTTATAGGAGGAAGTAATGGTTAGTAGCGAAGTAAGTAGCAGCGTTAAACGCGCTATTAAAGAAGTCGCTGAGTCGCAAAAGATAAAATTACCGAT
The DNA here is from genome assembly GCA_965366725.1 of uncultured Kangiellaceae bacterium. Classification (GTDB taxonomy): domain Bacteria; phylum Pseudomonadota; class Gammaproteobacteria; order Enterobacterales; family Kangiellaceae; genus Aliikangiella. Next base: position 3,895 of record CBDUHU010000260.1, on the reverse strand, counting down.
TTTGCAAGACCATATGGAAATTGTTGATGATCTCGGGTTTACATCGCTTTCTGTTGGCTTGTTGATTATGGAACTTGAGCGAATGTTCAGTGTTGATCCATTCCAGGATGAAGATGTGATGATTGATGATATGAGAACACTCAAAGGTATTTGTGCGGTATATACCAATTGCCTTGATAAGAAGCAGCCTTTAGAAAATGTAAGTTAATTGAGTTAACAATTCTAAACGTTTTTATGTTAATCACATGAGTAGAATGACTAATGAAGAACAAGAAAAGTGATATTGCGATTGTTGGAATATCAGGACGTTTTCCTGACGCCGAAAATGTTTCTCAATTTTGGCAGAATCTTTGTACAGGCGTAGAAAGTATACGCACTGTCTCTGATGACAAGTTGAGAAAAGCGGGCGTTTCAGAGAATGATATTAGAGAAAAGCAATATGTAAAAGTTTCTTCAATGCTGGGAGATATTGACAAATTTGATCCTGGCTTCTTTAAAATTCCTCCGGTGGAAGCCGAACTTATGGATCCCCAGGTACGATTACTGCTGCAATGTGCATGGGAAACATTGGAGGATGCTGGTCATGCAACTAGAACACCGCAAAATATAGGCGTTTTTACTGGTTCAGGAGGTATGACTACCAGTTATTACTCACACTTTGTTAATCGTAATAAACAATTTGAAAAAACACTAGCCAGTCCTACCCATTTAGGTAACGACAAAGACTACCTGTCAACTTATATATCTTACAAATTAAATTTGACAGGCCCTAGTCTGACAATCCAGACGGCATGCTCAACTTCGCTTGTTGCGGTTCATCAGGCTTGCTTAAGTTTACTCAATAATGAATGTGATATGGCACTTGCAGGCGGTGTAAGAATTGCTGTGCCTCATGGACAAGGTTATCGCTATAAAGAAGGTTATATATTTTCTAAGTCCGGACATATTAAAACATTTGATCAGAGTGCTGATGGCGTTGTTTTTGGTAGTGGTCTTGGGTTAATTTTAATTAAGCGTTTGAGCGACGCGATTAAAGATAAAAATCACATTTATGCGGTGATAAAAGGGAGCGCAATTCTCAATGATGGTAAAGAGAAACTCAGTTATGCGGCCAGTAGCGCTAAAGGACAAATCCGCTGTATTACTCAGGCGCTAGATAAAGCCGGTGTAGATGCTGCCAGTATCGGTTATGTTGAGGCACATGGTACCGGAACTTTGATGGGAGACCCTGAGGAAGTTAAAGCATTAAGCGCTGCCTTTAAGCGGCAAACTAATCAAACTGGTTATTGCATACTAGGAGCGGTAAAGCCGAATGTTGGTCATTTAGATGCGGCGTCAGGAATCATTGGCTTTATTAAGGCTGTGCTTGCTGTATACCATGGTGTTATTCCACCTACTTTGCACTTTAGTCAGCCCAATCCAAGGATTAAATTTGAACGTACTCCATTTGTAGTTCATGGGGAACTAAAAAAGTGGCCTGAAACTGAACATCTACGAAGAGCCGGAGTTAATAGTTTAGGTGTTGGCGGGACTAATGCTTTTGTTATTGTTGAAGAATATAGAGAAAAATTTGTTGATAGCGAGGTGGTGGAAGATGACTCAGTTAATTTAAATTATCTTGTCCCTTTTTCAGCAAAAACAAATGATAGCCTTAATGCTTATATCGATGATTTTATTGAGTTTCTTGATAGTCATGGTGACTCCGGGGATCAATTTACTATTGCTAATCTTGCTCATACCCTGCAGACAGGCAGAGAAGCGATGCCGATTCGAATCGCATTTGTTGTTTCGTCTCTTAGTGAACTAAAAATCTGTTTGTTAACTTACAAGAAAGAACCGCAAAATCAGGATAATATTTTCGTTGATTACGATCTTTCAGATGAAGAGAATCTTGAGGAGCAAGTAGAGGCATCTCTTAAATCGAATTCATTGGTTGAACTGGCCAGATATTGGGTTGCAGGTATGATGCTGGATTGGACGAAAGCCCATAATGGAAAAATCCATCAGCTACTCAGTTTACCAACTTATCACTTTGCTAAACAACGCTATTGGGCTGAGTCGTTTGATACTGATACACCGGCCCCGGTTAGCAGAGTTGTCCACCCGCTGGTTCATACCAATACCTCTAATCTTATAGAGCAGAGATATCATAGTACTTTTACCAGTGAAGACTTTTTATCTAAAAGTTATCAGGTAACAACTACTGAAGATAAAATACAGCACCTTTTGCCTTTCAGTATATTCCTTGAAATGGCACGATTTTCGCTCGTAGACTCCATTAGTGAAGGAGGGGTGAATCGGCTGTTGTTAAAAAATATTCACTGGCAAACCAATTTATTAGAAGATCTTTCAGTTAGCCTGGATATATCTCTAAATATTAATTCTGACGACTCGGTTAATAACGAAATAATTGAGTTAGAAATTTATAATGATGATTCAGTTTATTTTTATGCAGAGTCAGATGCTAACTCAGGGTATGACGAACAGCAATTACTCGAAAATAGAGATATTCAACAAATAATCAATGAAACGTCTATCAAAGAAATTGATCCGATTTTGTTATTTGAGCATGTCAAATTGCGAAGCCTCTATAATAATTTCCCAGTGAGATGCATTAAAAGCTTCTCAATGAGTGACGAACAGGCTTTAGTAAAAATTGAACTGGAAGATAATTTACTTGCAGAGTTGAATGAATTTGAGCTATATCCCGCAGTCCTTGAGAGCTTGTTACAATCATGCTTGTTTCTTACATCAGATACTAATTCTGGCGATATACTTTTGCCTGCTTCGCTAGAAACTTTGAAAATAAATTCGGCTTGTCATTCGGAAATGTTTTTATGGATTAAACCTTCGCTAAATGTTACGGCAGTCAATTCATTTTCAGAACTGAACCGCCATGATGAAAAGTGTTTTGACGTTGAAATTTTGAATTTGGACGGTAGTGTTTGCGCTACGTTGAATAGTCTTTTATTACTTCCTTTATCAAAACTTCTCAACAGTCAAGATTGCATTGTCAGTAACAAGCAATCCGATTTAATCACTGACGATACTCATAAAGAGCATCAGAAATGGGATGGGATGAGTTATCTCTCCCAGTGGGAACCACTTAAGCTACTTTATGAATCGGCTGAACGGATTAGCCAGCATAGTAATGTTTTAGTTGTTTCCTGCGGAAAATCATTTGGTCTGGTAGATGCGATTAAAAAGAAATACTCAAATACAAAGTCATGTAATTTAACCTGGTTAGAAATTGGATCAGAAACCAGAGAGCTATCAGCTAATCATTGGCTTTGTTCGAAAAACGAACCTTCAGCTTTTAACACATGTTTACAACAAATAGGAAAAATTGACGCTATATATTTTCTTGGTTTAGAACAAAATTCTAGTACTGAGATCTCGGTAACTGGTATATCGGAAAGTCATGAACAGTATGAAGTTCAGTTATTACGCCTAATTAAAACACTGAAACAACAAAGTAAAGTAGAAGAGGTAGTCGACTCGTATATTTTGTCATTAGATAATTATTCTGTAAAAGAGGAGCGCAGCGACTATCTGGGAGGGGGGATCAATGGAATAGGTTACTCCCTTGCCCAGGGTAATTATCAATTTATGGTAAGAAATATCGACTTATCACGTAGTGATTTAAGTAAATCTGACGATCTTGGAAATATCGTTCAATTGATTATGAACCAGCCTGCTTCAAGTCGAGGAGAAGTGTATAAGCTGCTTGCCGAAACCATCTATCAAAGAACATTTATCAAGCTTGACTGGAACTCATCTGATAAACCTGGATTTAAGCATGGGGGCGTTTACGTTATTTTAGGTGGCAGTGGAACTGTTGGTAAAGTTTTTACCAGATTGTTGGCCGAGCGCTATCAAGCAACAATTATATGGC
>CBDUHU010000259.1:0-5715 GCA_965366725.1 uncultured Kangiellaceae bacterium | reverse complement strand
AAAGAAACTTAACCTGACATAAAGGATTAAAAGAAAGTTCACGTTCCGGTCTTAATTCTTCGACTAATAGCTCAAAAGGAACGTTTTGATGAGCAAAAACATCTAGACAGTCTTCTTTTGATCGGCTGAGTAGTTGTTCAAACGTTGGTTCATCAGATAAATCAGTACGAAATATCAGAGTATTAATAAAAAATCCAATTAAAGGTTCTAACTCAGTGCTACTTCTCCCTGCACTGGGTACGCCCATAACAATATCATCCTCACCGCTATATCGACCAAGTAACAAAGCAAAGACCGTTTGCAATAGCATAAACATAGTAACGTTTTGGGAAAGAGCAAAGCTTTTTAATCGGTTATAAAACTCAATATCGAGTACCTGTTTATGACTGCCGGAAACAAAGCTCTGCTCAGTCGGTCTAGGTTTGTCTAGTGGAAGGTTATGTAATTGAGGTAAACCGTTTAAACGAGTTTTCCAATAAGCTAACTGCTCCTTCAATAGATCACCTTCAAACTCTTCTCTTTGCCATAACGCATAGTCAGCATACTGTACTTCCAGAGGTTCAAGGGGATCTACTTTGTTTTCAGAAAAAGCCTGATACAGTGTGATAAATTCATTAAATAATATTCCCATTGACCAACCGTCAGACACTACATGATGCATATTGATTAGCAGCACCTGTTTATCTTTTGATTCACGTAAAAAGCAAGCTCGCACTAATAAGTCCTGATTAAGATCGAAGGAGTAGTGTGATTCAAAGGCAATCGCTTTCTTAACTTTTGCAGTTTTTTGCAGCTCTTCCAAATCAGTCAGGTCAATATATTGAAGCTTAAATTCAACATCCCTACGAGGGACCTGGCGGCCTCCCAATTCAGTTTCTACAAACTGGGTCCTTAATACTTCATGACGCTCAATAATTCGACTAAAAGCGCGCTCAACAATCGTCTCATCCATTTGACCAATTATTTCAAATGCTCTGGCCATATTGTAATGAGAAGTATCGCTCTCTAATTGCTCGATGACCCACAGTCTTTGCTGTGAAAACGAAAGAGGTAGAGGCTCATCCGTTTTCGCACGTGGTAAAATTTTTCCTTTAGCGTTAGATTTTAACCACTTAATCAATTCAACCTTGTTAGTCTTCAACTCAGCAATAATCTGTGTTGTAAGGGCGCCAGGAGCAGCCTGAATACGAAGGTTATCGCCATCTAACGAAAAGCTGATTGAAAGATCAATACAACGATCGATGAAATCTTCCATGTTCATATAACAAGTTCCTCGGTTTGCTCAGACGAGCCTGTGGTTATTTTGTTAAAACGCTCCTGAGCAACACTATCTTTTAGTGCAGAGTCAACTCGACCGGCTATTTTAGATAAGGTTGAGTGTTCAAATGCTTCACGCATTGAAAGCTCAACTGAGAACTTGATTTTGATCTCGCTGATCAATTGAGTTAACAATAAAGAATGCCCACCAAGGTTAAAGAAGTTGTCATTTCTACCAATTGACTCTAGTTTGACCTTCAATAATCCCTGCCACATGCCAGCAATCGCTTTCTCAGTCTCTGACTTAGGCGGTTCATCTGATTTTTTACCACCTGACATTATTGGCTCTGGAAGTAATTTGCGGTTGATCTTGTCATTCAAGGTTTTTGGTAGCTGGTCAAGTAACACGAAAATTCCTGGCACCATATGATTAGGTAAAGTCTCCGACAAGAAATCCTCTAACTTTGCACTAAGCTCATCAATGTCATTGACCGGAGCAGTGCTCTCTATATAAGCAACCAGTCTTTGATCTCCCGGATTAATTTCTCTTAATACAACAGCAGATGCGTTAACCCCGCTGAATTGATTCAGATGATGCTCAATTTCTCCAGGCTCTATTCTAAAACCACGTAATTTAACTTGTGAATCTACTCTGCCAAGAAATTCAAGCTGGCCGTTACGGTTCCAACAAACTCTGTCGCCAGTAGCATACATTAGTCCTTTACCGCTAACGGTATTTTCAATAAACTTTTCTTCAGTCAACTCACTGCGATTAAAGTAGCCTTGTGATAGTGCTTTACCCGCGATAAATAACTCTCCAGGACAACCTACAGGTTGTTGCGTTTTGTTCATGCCAAGCACAAAGCACTGGTAACCAGACAGAGGTTTACCTATCGAGATTTTTGAGTCATTGGCTAATACAGGATATGAGGTTGACCAGACTGTTGCTTCCGTTGGCCCATACATGTTGATTATCTGTGCATCAGATTTTGCTTTCAATTTTTCTACCAGAGCAACAGGAAGAGCTTCTCCACCGATAAATAATTTGGTTAAACTTGATAGTTGTTCAGCTTTTGCTTGCTCAGTTAAGTTCATCAACGCAAAAGAAGGTGTACATTGCAGATGACTAATCGAATGTCGCTCAATCAAATCGGCAATACTTTCTGTTATTTCAGGTTCTTCAACATCTCCCTTTGCCAGTTGTGCTTTATCAAGCTTTTGATCCGGAGCGATGACAACCTTATAACCGTTGACCAGAGTGCCAAATATTTCTAAAACAGATATATCAAATGAAATGCCCGTTACCGCCAGCCAGTTTTTCTGTTCACTTTGGAGCATACCTTTCATGGCAGTGATAAAATTTTTCATATTCTCATGAGAAATCATAACTCCTTTAGGTATTCCTGTAGAGCCAGAAGTGTAGATCAGATAAGCTCTTTGTTCAGGCAGGATCTGAGGTAGACCGATTGGCGCTTCAGAAAACGACGTGAGACTCTGTTGTGTTATATGAGATTCAGTTAATACCAGATGCGCATCGCTATCCTCTAACATACTATTAAGTCGGCTTTCCGGATAACCAATTTCCAGCGGAAGATAAGCGGCGCCTGATTTGAGAATACCAAATAAGCCAACCACCATATCAATCGTTCTTTCTATTTTAAGCCCTATAATGGAATCAGCATCAACGCCCTGCCCCAATAGATAATGAGCCAACTGATTAGAGCGTTTATCTAACTCTGTATAGGTCAAGTTTTCTTGTGCGAAAACCAAAGCAATATCATCGCCCTTCTGTTTAACCTGTTGACTAAATTGTTCGAGAAATAAAGCTGAGTGAGCGCTCTTTTCCGCCTGCTCACTGCCATAACACCATTGTGCTAGTTGTTGCTCATCTTCTTTTGGCAACATCGAATATTCACTCACTTCTTGAGATATCGAATCAACCAATTGCTCTAAAAGTCGCAAGTAACTCTCCGACACCCGCTCTATAGTTTGGCTATCAAAAATACTTACCGCGCTATTCCAACACAATTCAATTTTACCCATGTGTTCAACCGCAGAGAGTTCCAGGTCAAATTTTGCAACAGGCGACTTTTCGGTTATATCGGCGATTTCAATTGAAGGAAGTTTAAGCTCTCCTTTTTGTTGATTATGAAAAGTGAAAAATATCTGAAACAATGGCGAGTGACTTAAACTTCTTTCAGGTTGCAATCTGTCTACGAGCATTTCAAATGGCACGTCCTGGTGTTCATATGCTTCTAACAACATGGTACGATTCTGTTGCAATAATTGTTCAAAGGTTGCTTTGCTTTTAATTTCGCTTCTTAACACCAGTGTATTAACAAAATAACCAATTAATGAGTCCAGTTCAGGTTTATTTCTGCCTGCTATAGGTGTTCCGATAACAATATCTGATGTATTGCTCCAACGACTCAATACCAGACTAAACGCTGAATGCAGCAACATGAAAAGGGTGACATTTGCCCGCCGGCATAACTGATTAAGCTGACTGGTCAGTTCTTCAGGTATATATTGATGTAGCACATTACCCTGATAGGTTTGATAATCTGGCCGAGTGTTATCTAAAGGTAGACTGTGAACGCTGGGTAAATCTTCCAGTTGTTTAATCCAATATGAAGTTTGATCTTCCAATAAGTCGACATTTTCTTCCTGCCAATAAGCGTAATCCGAATACTGAACAGGCAACTCGCCAATCAAAGATTCTTGCTCGCTGATGATGTTTTCGTAGATACTGGCGAAGTCATCGACAAGAATTCCTAACGACCAGCCATCACTGGCGATATGATGAATGGTGATTAATAAAATATGGCAATTGTCAGTTAACTTTAATAAACATGCTCTAATCATTAAATCAGAATCAAGCGAAAATAATTTAGTTGCTTCTTTTTCAGCAATTTTTTTAATTTCTTTCTCTTTATCCGACTCATTAGTCATTGCAGACAAGTCAACTTGTTCTATTAGAAACTCAAAATCCTTTCTAATATATTGTCGTTGATCGTCCTGGCCATAGACGGTGCGTAATATTTCATGGCGTTGAATTATTTTATTAAAGGTTTTATTTAAAGCGGTAACATCGAGTAAGCCATCTAACTTTAACGCCAATGGCATATTATATTGAGCACTTCCTTTATCCAATTGGTCAATAAACCATAACCGCTTTTGAGAGTAGGATAATGGTGCTGAGGTTTCATTTAACCGTGTCAAGACTCGCTCATCGATCAGCGAATCTTGCTGTTCACTAATATAGTGAATCAACTCGACTTTATTATCTTTTAATAAAGAAAGTAATTCATCACTGGGATGTTCGTCAAACAGAACATCTAAACTCCCTTCTTCTACGCTCAACTCAACTGATTCTTCTGCACATTTCTTTAGTATTAGTTCAATATTCATCTTTATTATCCAACTTAAAGGCTAATTTTATTTTTTAGTGGTTGTTCTTCAAAAACCAGAAACTCGATCGCACCGTTCGCTGAATTGATTACTGCTGAATCACTTTGAGTCGGTACACCACGTAAAAAACACCCTCCATATTTTCCACCAAGAGAGAAAAACCCCCACACCATCCGGTAGGTACCAAGACCATTGGCAGAATCAGCGCTAACGACTATATCCGGCTCACAATATTGTTGTGCTATCCAGTCATTATCAGCCACATAACTTTCAACAATACCGAGCCACTCTTTTTGCGAGAATGAGTAGCCAACATAAACATCCTTACCTTGCATTGAGTGAGATTTTTTAAGAACAATTTTATCTTTGTGTTGAATTAAATAGTCTCTTGTCTGATAGGTTTTTCCATCTTTAATAAAACTTTCTTTAGATAATTTTTTTGTCCAGGGAACATAACGATCGATCACGTCTTTTTCTTCTTCAGTTAAGTTCTCTCTGATAAATTCTTCATGCAACAGTGAAAATATCAGTTTATTCCCCATAAGAGCATAATTAGTATCGTCACCATAATAGAAGTTACCACTTAAAGAAGCAGAATGAACCCGACCATGAAAGCTCTCTGAAAACTCACTACCTTTTTCTGGAGCGAGTAGCAATGCGTCCATAACCTCACCTTGACATAAGGCATACCCATCAGCCGTCAGTTCAAGTTCTTTCAGGTCGGAAATAAAAAATATTTTCCCTTCAGGATACTGACTTGGTCTAATTTCATCGTAGATAGCGATCAGACTCTCTTTAGCATTCTCTACTACTCCACCATAATTATTTGGGATAAAATAAAGCAGATTTCCTTTTGCTCTTTCGCCCTTTTGCCGACAGATAGCCTGGCTTATCGCTTTAAACATTGAACTACAAACACTATGGTGTTTAAGGTTCCATTTCGCTGACTCTTCATTTTCTAACAAAGAAGACATCACTTCTTTTTGGAGCCACTCCATTTGCCAACCACCTAAGGAAGAACCGCAGTTAATTTCCAGCAATTTAATA